>JAUWTT010000329.1 GCA_030614585.1 Acidobacteriota bacterium | reverse complement strand
TCCTGGGTGCCCGGAGGAACAGAGGTAAAATGAATGAGATAACGATTGTTCGATTGATCCAAAGGACGAATCACCTTGGCATACAAGTCCTGCACTTCCCCCAGGCTATCCTCCCCCAAGGTCAGCACAACGTTTGAGTAAGTAGCTAACGGTTCGGACGCTTCTATCACGGCGCGCCGTCGCGACAACCCCACCAGGAGGGCCGATCTCAGCTGCTCTTCCAGATGTTTTTCAGTCAGCCGAAGGTAGTGAAAGCATATGGGTGACAAAAGGAGTAGGCAATCCTCGACTTCATCTTCAAGGGTCAGATCCGGGTAGTCACTGTGGCCTAGCAATTCCCGGCAATTCAGGGCCCCCTTCATGCCCTTGGCATGAACCTCGATCTTGTCCCCGAGAATAAGCCCTCCCTTGGATGAACCAATCAGTGTGGGGGACACAAGGACCTGCCCGCCCACCGTAAAGCTTTCGATCCGTGCCGTCAGGTTGACCGTACGCCCCACGACTCCGTACTTGGAGCGCTTCTCCGACCCGATATTTCCTACCACGACGTCGCCTGTGTGCAGGGCGATTCCCATCTCGATCCGGGGCCATCCCTTTTGCTCGCTGTATGCATTGACCCCACCCATGGCCTTCTGCATGGCCAGGGCGCTGCAGGCGGCACGCCGGGGGGCGTCTTCCTGGGCCACTGGAGCGCCGAACAGCACCAGGATGGCATCGCCGATTATCTCGTCGATGGTCCCACCGTGGGCCTGGATGATTTCCACCATGGCAGAAAGATAATGATTCAGCAACGCCACAACCTCTGTGGGTTCAAGCCTTTCTGCAAGGGCAGTGAAACCCCGCAGGTCCGACATGAGAATGGTGATCTCCCTTTTCTCTCCGCCCAGTTGCAACCCTTCCGGGACATCGAGAAGGGCTTCCACAATTTCATCACTGGTATACCGGCCAAAGGTCTTTCGGATGAACCGGTTACGACGCTCCAACTCCTCGTAGGAATCCTTCAGTTGCTGGGTCATACTGTTGAAGGCGTCGGAAAAGTCCCCCATGAAATCCACCTTCTGCTCCAGATCCCCGGCAGCGATCTGCTGCGTTTTCCAGGTGAGGTGTTTAAGATTCGATTGAAGTGCCTTGAGAGAATGGCAGACCGACATGCGCCCCATGACCGGCCTGGTATCCAGCTCGCCCTGGGCCATCTGCTCCATGGCCTGGACAAAGGGAGCAAAATCGACAAGGAAGTGATTCACGTACGTGATGAGTTGGCGAATTTCATTGTCCGGCAGGTCATCGGGAACCTTAATAGGCGAGGGGACTTTACCCGTCCGGAGGTAATGAAAGGTTGCTGTGATCGTGTCGATGAGTTCTTCTTCAACACTGATCATGTCAGGACCTCATTTCAGATTGACCGTAAACCGACAGACGCGCCCGCCGGAGCACCAGCAATCGACTTCCTTGACATGGAAGTCTTTTCCCGAATACGCCAGTAAAAGTCCCGCAATAAACCCTTCGTCATAGGTGCAGATCTCTTCCGAGCAAACAGGGATGCCCGAGCAATCCAGGTCCTCGGCAATTGTGACGACAAAAGAGCCTTTCTCCCGGTCCGCCGACTCAACGCGGAAAATACCAATGCCCAGTTCCTTCATGGTTCGCTGGAGGTCGGCGAACATGCCGTCCAGGTCCTTTTTTTCTGTGAGGATATTATTGCAGTATGCCTGCCCTGCCTCCTTTCCCGCCTCGTAAAAGATCCTGTCCGCAGCCTCAACGCTGTAGTCCCGAATAAGGATGTCACGAAGGGTAAACTGCATGAGCCGGTAGACGGTCACGTTAACCATGGGACCCAGGTTGGGTCTGCCTTCTTCAATGTCGCCAATCATGCTCCACTCAAACTTACTTTCTTCTCGTTCTTCTTTAAACATCATCCCCTCCCTCTGAGCCAACGGGCCCCTGACTTTGATCGACAGGCAAGTAAATCATGGTCGCACAGCAGTGTAGGATTATTCCTTCGTCATGGCAATGCTCTTTTGTTCCAGACCTGTTGGGCGTGTTGCCGAAATCGGCCCCACGCCCAAATCCCAAGTACCAAGCACTAAATCTCAAACAAGGTCGATTCAATGAACTCAGTATCTCGACCTCCAAAGAGCTTTTAGCCATTTATATGTCAGTAGTTTAGATGGTTCCTGAAATGGAGTTTGAAGTTTGGATTCAATTGGGAATTGGTTCTTGGGATTTGGGAGGGGACTTCCGCGTTAGCGACTGGCTGGTTCAGCTCTGCAAGGGACAAAGGGACCACCGCAGCCGACTGACTTTCCCGGCCGGGCACAAGTGTACATTTCCAGGACTTTCAAGGTTTTTCACTTTGGAGCCTGGTACAGCACCTCCGGCCCCTGGTGGATGGCGTCAATAGCAGCGCCCATGCCCCATCCACCAGCGAAACCGACAAAAATAGCCAATCCACATACAATACACTCCTCGCTAACCCCTCCGGTAGCGAGGGCCACGGCCCCAACAGCGACTCCCGTACCAACCCCCATCCCAATCAGCATGCCGTTGGTCAAACCATCCTTGACCTTCTCGGCGGTCACGATCTTTGCAACTGCCGTTTTCGGCACCTGTCGATCACTCCCACCTGAGTCAATGACTGTGAGCTCTTGGGGGCTCACCCGCTTGAATGCCCCTTCCAGCCGGTCGCCGCTCTTAATCTCGACCACGATCCGAGTTCCCTCTTGCAGACCTTCGACCTTCTCCCAGCGGCCCGGGATGACTCCGGCTTCTAGAGTAGCAGTGGCTAGCATGCCCAGAACAAATACGATCGTACTTTTCCTGAACTTCATGCTTCCTCCTTTTGTGCCCATGAGGGTCGCAGGAAGTGTGCCAGTTTGGCGACTCCCTTTTGGCGGGTATCATAGAACTGATTTCCCTAATCACTGTCGATTAGAATGGCAGCGGATGCAACATTCCCATGCAGTTGGTCTGGAAGAACCGTGACTTGGGCCCCCACCCCGCTACGAGCAGATCTTGCGGAAGCTGAAGCTGCCGGAGGAAGCGATAGCCAGACATCTAGCCGCAGCTGAACGAACGCCATGATCGGGGAGGACACTGCCTTCCCACTACCGGCCCCGGTGAAGCGGCCACCGGGCACGTCAAGGGCCTCGGTAGAGCAATTCGTTCCTTTATGAACCTTGCCCACAATCACGCCTGTGCCTGCACCAACTCCCGCCCGAGAAGGACTCGGTGAGGATAAGTCGTTCCTTCCTTGATCCCCTCAAACTTCACGATCTCAGCAGTGACGGCCTGGAAGGCCATCTTCCTGCCCGGGGTTCGCGTGGAACAAATTGGTATGCGTGGCGGAAGATAAGCTTCCAGCTTGTCATGTTGGAGACCAGCAGTTCAGTCCTCAGGAAATCCTCTACTTCCTCCTGGAACTGGAACGGAAGAGGCTGACCTGACGGGGCTTTCGGATTGATCGATGCATGTATCTCATTCGATAGTGAGTTCAGCCACAATAGTATCCATGTGGATACATGTTTTCCACCGAAAGGCCGACTGACGACACAAGAGATCCAGTCCGTCGGCGATTTCACAACTCTGGCACACCTCTTGCTACAGGTTGAGAGTAAAGGCGGTGGGAAAATGGGAATCAGAAGTTTCACCATTTTGATCGTTTGGGCTGTCTTGGCCACGACATTCTTGAACGCAGCAATCGTGCCGGGACGTTGGGAGAAAGTCGAAGCTCTGGAAGAGGGTTACGCTATCACCGTGAAGCTGGACAGCGGGGAACGGTTCAAAGCCTCCTATGTCGGTTTCAGTGACGAGGCCATCATACTGAAAAGAGACAGCGGGGAGGAATTGGAGGTTCCAAAAGCAGCCGTCGTCAAAGTCACCAGTCAATCAAGAGATAGCAATGATGGCCTACGCAACGGTGCCCTCATCGGAGCCGCAGTAGGAGGTGGTTTCGGTCTGACTCTCGGGCTTTACTACGCAGATAGGGATGAATACGGATACGTTGCGTTGGTCACTGCACTCTACGCAGCAATCGGCATGGGCGTAGGCGTGGGAGTGGATGCGATTGTGAAAGGTCACGAAGTCCTTTATCAAGCACGCAGTGATTGAGCGGTTGGATTGCCCGATCATCTTGGTGGATGTGGGATTGAGCTGCTCTCGCTGCGCCACGGTGGAAGGTCAAGGGCCATCCACTTCGCAGGGGCTTAGTTCTCTGAGGGGGGATACAATACCCTGGTTGCCTTTTGCCAGCCTCCAAATCTCTATCCAGACCTGGCTGTTCTGTTAGTTTGGAGATTTCAGCTCGTTTTTCCGGTAGAAACAGGTTGGGTTCGAACAAGCGACTTCCTGCTGTCAATCGTTGCCTTGATCTTAGCCAGATATTCCGCATCAACATAAGATTCGACAAAACCGCAGTTGATGCAGACATAGGTTCTGCAGTTACCTCCTGAAAAGGGGTATCTCTGGCTGTCCGATTTATAGGCGATTCTACCGGCGCTTGAAACCTGTGATAGCCGAGCCGGCTACCCTACCCTATCGTGGTACAGAATCTCCCGCTTCTTTGGATCGTACATCACTCTGCGGCCCAGCTCGTTAGACAAATCAGCCATGATCCCTGCCACCGCATGGGCATAGCCGGCTTCGATCGGCGCAATCGGCTGCTGTCGGGTTCGCAGACACTGCAGCCAATTCTTCATGTGGGGGGTACCCTCCACCTGCGGCAGTTTCGTGCCTTGTGCAATCTTGTCCGCACCGGCACCGTCTTGTCCGATCAGTTTCCATTCTCCATCCCAGCTCCAATCAGAACCGTCAAGCGTGCCACGGGTTCCGTACATATTGAGATATCGTCCCCCGCTGTTGCCAAAAAACTGTCCGTAGCGCAGGACCAGCCCTTCCGGGTATTCGAAGACCATTTCCACACTGTCGGGAACCGTAAAGCCGTCTTTCCATTCCACCTGACTGAAATGGGCCACCACATATTTGGGACAACCCACGCCCGTGATGTAATGAACCGTATCGGCAAAGTGCAGCCCTTGGGTCGTATGCGGTCCCCGGGAAAACTCACGGTAACCGTACCACCCGGCATACAGCCTGGGATCGAACGGTCTCTTCTCCCGCATCATCAGAAAACCGTCCCAGTCCACGTCACTTTCGGAAACCGGACGATCTGCATAGTTGTACCAGTATGGAGTAGTACCGTTTCGGGACTGCTCGGCTTTCAAGAGCTGCCCCAAACCGCCCGAAACAATGAACTTCTGCGCTGCGCGTGACTGCGGAAGGCTGCGGATCTGAGTCCCGTTCTGAACGATCTTATTGTGTTTCTTGACCGTAT
>JAUWTT010000115.1 GCA_030614585.1 Acidobacteriota bacterium | reverse complement strand
GCTGTTCTACAATTTTGAGATTCGGGATCGTATTCCCCTAAACACCCTATTCACACGTCTAGAAACGGATTTCGTTAACAAAAGGTTCGGAGAAATCCTCTAAAAGAAGGGAATCATTGAAACCTCGTTAGAGTGCTCCCCAACCCAGGCAACACAACTCACGGCAAATTTTCACTCCTAACCCATGAAGGGCTTCCTAACATTTGTTTTGACGTTCCCGTGACAGAAACAGTTCCTGCTAAGAGAAACTTTTCTCACATTCCGGCTAGCGGACTTTTGATCGAGGGCTTTGCGTGAAACACTGACCTCACGCCAAGGCGCAGAGGACGCAGAGAGATTGCCGAGTTTTCGAACCCCAAGCCTCAAGCCCAATTTCCCAGTTCAAACGCAGTGATGGTCGCGATGATTCCTCATGAACCTGTCAAAGGTAGCTTGGGAAGACTCGACAGCGCTTCTAATCTTTTGTTTCTCAGCTTCGCTCAGGGGAGAGAAACTACGGGCAAGCTCGATGTTCTCTTTCACGTACTCGGCCTTTGGCATACCTACGACGCATGAAGCCACCGGAAGGCTCATCGAGTAGCGAAGCAAGTTCTTAATATTCGTCTTACCGCTGCCTTCGCCCACGAGAAGCTCCTGGCCCGTAACCTTCATGGCGAGTACACCCAACTGTTTCTTTAACGCTGCGGGAAGGGCAATCCTCTCAAAACCGGTTGATAGCCCCGTGTTAGTGGCGGCATTTAATGCCATCATGACGCAATTCAAATCGTGCCGCTCAATCGCGGTTTTCATCGTATTGGCATCCGCATGAGAAGTCATCCCGATGAACCGGGCCATTCCTTCATCCCGGGCCCTGTAAAGAGCTTTCAACACTCCGTCCGCCGCTTCAATCTTCTCGAGATCGTCCATCTTCTGGAGGCCATGTATGTGAAGCAGATCTACGTGATCGGTCTGGAGTCGCTTCAGGCTCGCGTCAATCGCCTTCATCGCCTCATCGTAGTTCCGGGTCTGAACCTTGGTTGTCAGAAAAACCTCTTTACGGCGGTACTTGAGAACCTTTCCATAGCGGGTCTCACTCTCCCCATCACCGTAAGCCATTGCATTATCCAGGTAGTTGATCCCGGAATCGATTACCTCATTGAGGATCTCCAGCGCCTTTTCCTCATCCTCATACATAAGGAAGCGGCTTCCCCCGCCAAATGCCAATCTCGAAACTTCGACCCCTGTCTTTCCCAGGGCCCGTCGAGGAATCAGGTGGTTCTCTGAAATTGGAAGGACAACCATGGCACCCAAACCGGCCCCTGCGGCCATAAACTCGCGGCGATTCAATTTGTTAGTCATAGTCTCAATACCTTAAACGACCTCGTACGCAAAAATCCACACAAATCTAGCCTGAGCGATTTGACCCATTATGATATTTCGATCGTTACCGCCTCACGTCGCGGAAACTCGCTGAGGCTATGGTAGCGGAGGCCTACGGACACCTGCCTGATTTGGAGTTGGGAATGGAATGAAAAATGCTTGTTTATATGAGCCACAGAGTAAATCCATTTTTAACCTGAGCTGGATTGTGAACAACCTCGATTTTTCAAGAAGCTCAGCGGGCTAAATAAAGCTCTATCCTTGGGTGGAGACTGGATGAGGTAGGAAGATGAGCGAGCGAATCAAAGCAGTACTCGATCCGATATGTCGCGAGGTGGGGAATGATCGAACTTCTCTGTTGGACATACTCCGCGAGGTCCAACACCGCTGCGGTGGGGTTTCGGGTGAAGCGGTGGATCTGATAGCGAAGCGGCTTAATATTGCTCGAGTGGAGGTCGAAAGCGTCGTTTCCTTTTACGCCTTTCTTTCCGACAAACCTAATGGGAATGTGGTGATCCGCATCTGCGACGACATCATCGACCGGATGCACGGCTCTGAGACTGTGGCCCGGGCGTTCGAGTCAGAACTGGGGATTCAGATGGGCCAGACCACCGAGGACGGCAAGATCTCACTAACTCACACCCCTTGTATCGGAATGTGTGACCAGGCTCCTGCGGCTCTCATCGATGATGTCGTGGTCACACACCTTTCCTCGGACACTGCCCGCAGTATTGTCGCGGAATTGCGCGAGAATCCCGATCCCACGCGGTTGGTCAAGGAACTGGGGAATGGAAACAACGCACACGACCTTGTTTCATCCATGGTTCAGAACAACATCAGGCTGCGGGGCCCCGTGCTCTTGGCCGACTTCGAGCCCGGAACTGCCTTGAAGAAAGCACTTTCCCTGAGTCCAGTCGAGGTCATAAGAAATGTCAAAACAGCCCGACTGCGGGGCCGGGGTGGTGCCGGCTTCCCCACAGGAATGAAATGGGAGTTCACAAGGGCCACGAAGGCTGACAAACGTTACATCATCTGCAATGCCGACGAAGGCGAACCAGGCACCTTCAAGGATCGTGTCCTTCTCACTGAATACCCGGATCTGCTGTTTGAAGGAATGACGATAGGTGGCTACGCAATAGGGGCAGCCGAAGGGATCGTCTATCTCCGCGGCGAGTATGCTTACCTTCGAAAGTTCCTCGAAAGTGTGCTGGAACGAAGACGTGAAGAGGGTCTCATCGGGAAAAACGTATGTGGAGTTGAAGATTTCGAATTCGATATCCGAATCCAGATGGGGGCTGGAGCTTATATCTGCGGCGAAGAAACCGCACTGATCAGTTCTTGTGAGGGGCTCAGGGGAGACCCAAAGAATCGTCCTCCTTTTCCAGCCCAGAGTGGTTACCTGGGTTACCCGTCTTCGGTAAACAATGTTGAGACCCTGTGCTGTGCCGCTCGTATCATGGAACATGGTCCGGGGTGGTTTTCGTCCCACGGTACCGATCGTAGCGCCGGTACCAAGCTGCTCAGCATTTCGGGTGACTGCAAAAGACCAGGTATATACGAGGTGTCTTTGTCTACATCTCTTAAGGAGATACTCAGCCTGGCTGGTGCAGAGGACGCACAGGCACTGCAAGTCGGCGGACCCAGCGGTCAGATGGTGGGTCGCCAGGAGTTCGACAAGACCATCTGCTATGACGATTTTGCAACCGGTGGATCGATGATGGTGTTTGGGCCCCAGCGCGATCTGCTGGAGGTGGTTCACGCTTTTCTGGAGTTCTTCGTGGAGGAATCGTGCGGCTACTGTACCCCCTGCAGGGTCGGCAATGTCTTGCTGAAACAGGGGATCGAGAAGATCCTGGATGGAAAGGGTGAACCGGCGGATTTGCCGTACCTGGAGGAACTGGCTCAAACTGTCAAGATGGCGAGCCGGTGCGGCTTGGGACAGACTTCACCCAATCCGGTTCTCTCGACTCTTAAAAGGTTCCGGAGTGAATATGAGCGCCGAGTCAAGCCGGCACTCGATGGTCGGCAACCAGACTTCGATCTCTCGGAGGCTGTCGCTCAAGCAGTCAGCATAGTGGGCCGGGAGTCCACTCATTCATAGATGACAATCAAGACCTGAATCTTCATGGAGATAAGACTTTGGAAAAGGTAGTCACTTTCTTATTGGACGGTGAAGTGATCCAGGGGCAGGAGGGGCAGAGCATTATGCAGGCTGCCGACAAAGCGGGGAAATACATCCCACGCCTCTGTGCGCACAAAGACCTCACACCACACGGTAGCTGCAGGATATGCACGGTTCTCGTAAACGGGAGGCCACAGTCGGCCTGTACCCAGCCAATCGCTGACGGGATCCTGGTGGAAAGCGAAACGCCAAAGGTGAACCAACTGCGGACCGACATCATAGACATGCTGTTTGTGGAAGGTAACCATTTCTGCATGTTTTGTGAGAAGAGCGGCAACTGTGAGCTTCAGGCTCTCGCCTACCGATTCGGAATCACGGCACCCAAGTATCCCTATCAGTTTCCTCAACGAGATGTGGACGCCTCCCATCCGGACATCTTTCTCGACCGAGACCGGTGTGTACTCTGTGGTCGGTGCGTGCGCGCTTCAAAGGAACTGGACGGCAAGAACGTGTTTCAGTTTGTGGGGAGAGGAGTGGAAAAAAGGATAGCCGTTAATTCAGAGAAAGGGCTGAAAGATACTGATGCAGACGTTGTCGACAAGGCGATTTCAGTCTGCCCGGTAGGTGCGATTCTCAAGAAACGTGTTGGGTACGCAGTACCTGTCGGCCGGCGCCTGTACGATCACCAGCCGATCGGATCAGCAAGTGAAGATGAAACAACAAAGTAGCAAGAATAGAGGATACAAAGATGTCTAAACCGAAGATCGCGACAACTTCCTTAGCCGGCTGCTTCGGATGCCATATGTCTTTGCTGGATATTGATGAACGCATCCTCGAATTGGCAGAGTTGGTTGAGTTTCACAAGTCGCCGATCAACGACATAAAGAGCTTCTCGGCGCAGTGCGCCGTCGGACTGATTGAAGGTGGCTGTTGCAACGAGGAGAACGTCGAGGTCCTAAGGGCTTTTCGCTCCAATTGTGATGTCCTGATCTCGGTTGGCGATTGTGCAATCATGGGCGGGATTCCGGCAATGCGGAACATGATCCCGCTGGAAGAATGTCTTCAGGAGGCTTTCGTGGATGGCCCGACCGTGCACAACCCAACCCGTGCCATACCCAACGATGTGGAGATCCCACTCCTGCTTGACAAGGTCTACCCCTGTCACGAGGTGGTGAAAATCGACTACCACCTCCCAGGCTGTCCTCCTCCTGCAGATACACTCTGGGAGGCCCTCGTTGCATTGTTGAACAACAAGCCGATTTCGCTTCCCTACGACCTCATAAAATACGATTAGTTAGAGAGGAACAACGTGAGTGATAAACCTGAGACCAGACGGATTGTTATAGAACCCGTGACCCGCGTTGAAGGGCATGGGAAGGTCACCATCCTTCTGGACGATGAGGCGAAAGTCAAACAGGCTCGCCTCCATATCGTTGAGTTCAGAGGGTTCGAGAGATTCATTCAGGGAAGACCCTTTTGGGAACTCCCGGTCCTGGTGCAAAGACTGTGTGGGATTTGCCCTGTCAGCCATCACCTGGCTGCAGCAAAAGCTGTGGACGGAATCGTTGGGGTTGACACCTTGACGCCTACTGCCCTGAAGATGCGACTCCTGATGCACCACGGCCAGTTCCTTCAATCTCACGCTCTCCATTTCTTCCATCTTTCTTCACCCGACTTGCTGTTCGGGTTTGATGCGGACGTGAGTGAGCGGAACGTGATTGGAGTAGCAGCGAAGTACCCGGAGTTGGCCAGGCAGGGCATCCTGTTACGCAAGTATGGGCAGGAGATCATTAAGGCAACGGCCGGCAAAAAGATCCATGGCACAGGAGCCATTCCCGGGGGAGTCAACAAGAACCTTTCTCTCGAGGAACGTGACCAGCTCTTATCGGAAATCGATCAGATCATGGAATGGGCCCGTGGGGCAGTGGCTCTGGCCAAAGGCTACACACTCGAGCACCTCGATGATTTGAGTGGCTTTGGATCATTCGACTCTAACCACCTTTCCATTGTTCGTTCCGATGGTGCTTATGACATTTACGATGGGGGGCTGAGAGCTCGAGATGCTGAGGGCAATATCATTTTTGATCACGTCGAGAACGAGAAGTACGATGAGTATCTCGCGGAGGAAGTCCGCTCCTGGACCTACATGAAATTCCCCTTCATCAAGGAGATCGGTCCTGAAGCGGGCTGGTATCGCGTCGGTCCGCTGGCACGGGTCAACAACTGTGACTTTTTCGATACGCCGGAAGCTGAAAAGGAGCGCAAAGAGTTTAAGAGCCTTACAGACGATAAACCGAATAACATCACGATGGCCTACCACTGGACCAGGATGATTGAACTGCTCCACTCAGTTGAAAAAATCCAGGAACTTCTGAACGATTCCGATTTACAGGGGGAGGACCTCGTAGTGACGGGTAAGCGTCGTGATGAGGCGGTAGGGATCATCGAGGCTCCTCGAGGCACTCTGTTCCACCACTACCGGGTGAATGAGGATGATCAGGTCACTATGGCGAACCTGATTGTCTCGACTACAAGTAACAACGAGCCAATGAACAGAGCCGTTCAAAAGGTAGCGGAAGACTACCTTTCAGGGGTCCCCGAGATCACCGAAGGTCTATTGAATCGAGTCGAGGTCGCGATTCGCGCCTATGACCCCTGTCTTTCGTGTGCTACACATGCCATGGGGCAGATGCCACTGATCGTCGAGCTCATGGACCAGCAGGGTCGGATCGTGGACAGGAAGATCAAGGGATGAGACAGGTATCACAGCAAGTCCTACTCCTTTGCTACGGGAATCCTGGCCGGCTTGATGACGGGTTGGGAGCCGCCTTCGCGGAGGCCCTGGAGGGATCTGCGCTTCCCGGGGTGACGGTGGAAGCAGATTATCAGCTGACAGTAGAGGACGCCACATCGATTGCAGAGCATCCTGTCGTCATCTTTGTAGACGCGGCTGTGCGGGGCAGTGAGCCTTTTTTCTGTCGCTCAGTGGAGCCGAAACCAACCATTAGTTTCAGCAGCCATAGTGTAGAACCCGAGAATCTCCTGGCACTCGCGCAGAAGATGTTTGGAGCCCAGTCACAGGCTTATGCACTAGGGATTCGTGGCTACCAATTTGATGACTTCGGTGAATCACTGTCCCCGAAAGCCCAAGAGAACCTGGCCGCGGCGATCCAATTCCTGGTACCGGTCCTGCGCAGAAGCAATGCCATCGAGATTACTGCGGCACTGGACGCCTTAAACGTTCAAGGCGATGATAATGGAGTGTAAGATGCAAAACGGCAAACACGTAATTCTCCTGGTCGATGACGACCCTGATATTCTCGAGTCGCTGCGAATAGTGCTCGAGGCAAACGACTATGTCGTCGCTACTGCGGGAAGTGCGGAGGAAGGTCTGTCGGTATTTGGGGAGACGAGTCCCGATCTGCTTATTGTTGATCTGATGATGGAAGAGATTGACTCGGGAGCGAATTTCGTCAGAGAACTGGAACGTCTCGGTAACCGCGCCCCGGTTTATATGCTCAGCTCCACGGGCGACCATCTCAACCAGACTACCGACTTCAGCACTTTGGGCTTAACCGGGGTATTTCAAAAGCCGATCAATCCTGATATGTTGCTGGCGATCCTCCGGGCCAAGCTGGGTTGATGCTGCCGACTCCAGCCTCGAACCCCAAAGCATGAGGAAGTCGATGACTGCATTTCCGGTCGAACTGGCACTGATCCCAATTGAGAGGGAACTCCAAGAGCGTGTCACCTGGTTTATCCGGCTACGTTGGCTGGCTGGTGCCGGAATCCTTCTGGGAACCTGGGTAGCCATCTTCTTTGTTGGCCTTCAGCTGCCGGCATGGCCGATGATCGCCATTGGGCTGTCGGTCCTCGTCTACAACGGATTTTTCGAACTTTACCGCCGACAGATCGAAGCCGAACCAAGGAGCCTCAAGCGGTTTGTTTTTGCCCAGATTGGTGTTGACTGGATGGCGCTGGTGGTCCTCATCCATTACTCAGGAGGAATTCGGAGTCCAGTTTCACTCGCGTTTGCGTTTCACCTCATCATTGGCGCGATTCTACTGTCCCCGCGAGCCTGTTACGTGCTGGCGGCTTGCGCCAGCTTACTACTGGGGACGGGCACCCTGCTGGAGAGCCTTGGCCTAAAGCCCTTGCCACCCGTTCAGGAAAGCCTTACCCTTCCTCCTGGCTTAGCCGACCTTCCGGGCTTTCACTACTGGATAGTCCTCTCGGGGTTCTTTCTGGTCACGACGTTCCTGGCAACTTCAATCACGGCTCGCCTGCGTGAAAAGGAAGAGGCTTTGTATAGCTCGGAGCAAGCGGTCGAAAGGGCCTACCAGGAGATGCAAGCGCTCTATCAGATCGGCCAGGTTGTCAACTCCACATTGGACACAAAAGAGGTTCTGGGACTAATCGCAGAACATGCAGCCCGACTTCTCGGCAGAAAAGCCTGTTTCATCCGATTGTTCGACGAATCGGGAACAAGACTCTACATTGGAGGAGCCTATGGGCTCAGCGAGGAATACCTGAACAAAGGACCGGTCGAGGTCTCCAAGAGCCTGATCGATCTGGAGGCCCTGTCGGGAGGGGTTATCCAGGTTCTGGAGGTCGCAGAAGACCCTCGTTTTCAATACCGCGAGGAGGCTCGTCGAGAAGGACTTCGATCGGTACTGTGCGTCCCTCTCTCCGGAAAGAGCGGTGTGCTTGGGGTGATCCGAGTGTATTCCGCTCAACCCCACGAGTTCTCAGAGCAAGAACAGCACTTACTCCTGAACCTGGCCAACCTCGGGGCTGTGGCTATCGAGAATGCCCGCGCCTACGCAGAGCTGGAGGCCCTGAACCGTGAACGAACCTGGTTCGCACGTATGACGCATCATCAATTACGTGCTCCCCTGGCAGCTATCCAGGGAGTCCTCGATGCGCTTCCTTATGCCGGCGACCTTAATGAGAAGCAGCTCGACCTGATCGCCAGATCGAGTCGAAGAATAACCGACACATTCGACATGATAAGAGATCTGCTTGACCTGGCGGCCGCCCAACGTCCGCTCGAGGACGAAGCCAGGGAACAGGTCTTCCTCCAGGAGGCGCTGCGGAGAGCGATCGAAACTGCCCGAGAGCGTGCTGGAACAAAAGGGGTCGACTTTAGCGCCGATCTTCCAAAAGAGGAACTGGCCCTCTTGGGATACGCAGCCGACATCGACCGAATCTTTTCCAACCTGCTCGATAACGCGATCAAATACACGCCTGTTGGAGGTAGGGTAACTCTGCTAGTTAAGCGCGAGAATGGGGATGTAAGGGTGGAGGTCAGCGACACGGGAATCGGCATTAGCGGCGAGGAGCAGGAGAAAGTTTTCGAAGGTTTCTACCGAACACAGACGGCTAAGGCAACTGGCGAGATCGGCACTGGCCTCGGACTTTCCATTGTCAAACGCCTGGTCGAACGGTGGGGTGGCTCCATGACACTCCGAAGTAGTCAGGGAAAAGGGACCTCTTTCACCATCGTCCTCCCCGTTCATGAACCCGCTTCAGAGTCCTCGTAGTGTTAGGGGGCTTGGGAAAGTTCGAACTTCGAGCTTCGGACTCCCGATTTTTTGGTTTGAGCAACAGCTCCTTGGGTCTTGTAGAGATTGTCCCGCCCATCATGTCCCTGATGTCAAGTCAGGAATGGACGCAATTCCGAGTGCCGTTGCCCCATTCCCTTTGCGGGCTTCGCGACTTGGCATGAGGTAGATCCATTTCACGCAAAGGCGCTGAGGCGCAGAGTTTGTTTCACGCAAAGCCCGCTAAGGAGTCCATTCGATTACGAGCACGAGCACGAGCACGAGCACGGATAAAGATACCAAACCAAAGGTCTCAG
>JAUWTT010000403.1 GCA_030614585.1 Acidobacteriota bacterium | reverse complement strand
TTAAGTGCTGAATCGAGTTGCTGCTCGACCGCCGGTGAGATCGTGCTCATGTCGATAACGATTGATCCGGGTGTAACTGCTCCCAGCAACCCCTCAGGCCCGGCAATGACGTCCTCGACTGCAGCTGAGTCCGTGACAATCGTGATCACCGATTGACACTTGCTCGCCACTTCGGCTGGGGACGAGGCGACCTGCACGAATTCTCCAGCCATAGCTTCGGCCTTCTTGCGAGTCCTGTTGAATACGACCAAGCGGTAACCAGCCTTAACCAAATTCGAGGCCATGGGCTGACCCATGATTCCTAACCCGATGAATCCCACAATTGGCTTCTCCATGCAATTCCTCCAGATTTCATTTTGTTAGGCGACCCAGGAATGTCGCAGTTTACATTGCAATGTCCGATCGATCTTAGCAGCCCACATCCAAACCTTTCAGTGAACTTCGTTTCCCGTTCTTCAATTGGCACCAATTTTCATCTCATCATAGAATCTAGACAAGAAGAGAATCCAACGCAATTTTGCTTTGGCTCACTTTTGGGAGAATTCTTCAAATGCAGAACAAGAAACTATGGCTGGCTATAGCGGTTCTTCTGATAATTGTCGTCTCGGCAATCGTGCTGGGCATTGGGTTCCTGTACTTGATAAACCAGCCCGAACCGGTTCGTGCCGGCACAATAGTCGAGGTCACGCTTTCCGGACCAGTGAGCGAGTTCCCAGCTCAAGATCCCTGGGCCGAAATGTTTTCATCCGGGGGCCTGAGTCTCTGGGAACTTCACAGGGTCTTCCGAACAGCTGCCAAGGATGAGAGCGTGGAAGGGATCCTTCTCGAGATTTTTCCACTGGGTGCGAGTTGGGCACAGATTGAAGAGCTGCGTGACATCATTTCTGAGTTCAAGGGCTCAGGGAAGCCGGTGTGGGCGTTCTTGTCCGTCGACATGGTCACAGAGGGACAACTTTATCTTGCATCGACTGCGGATTACATCGCAACCAATCCAACAGCGGGGTTTCTAGTCAACGGCCTCATGGCAGAAGTCTTGTTCAAGAAGAGAACCCTTGAGAAACTCGGCATCAAACCCCAGTTCATTCAACTCAAAGAGTTTAAGAGTGCCGAAGAATACACAAGAGAAGAGCTGTCTCCAGAGATCCGAGGAATGCTCGAGTCGATCTTGGTAGAACTGCAGAATCGTTTTATTGAGACCGTGGCTCGAGATCGCAATATTGAATCAGCTGATGTCCAAGAGTTGGTCAATCTCGGTCTGGCAGGTTCTCAACTAGCCGTTGAGATGAACATCATCGACGAAACCGCTTACCGACATCAGATCCGAAAGCGCATTTCGGAGGAGGTGAAAGGTAGCAAACGTTACCGGGGGATCTCCGCTCAGGATTACCTCGAATCGACGGGT
Organism: Acidobacteriota bacterium; assembly: GCA_030614585.1. Taxonomy (GTDB): domain Bacteria; phylum Acidobacteriota; class UBA6911; order RPQK01; family JAPXNP01; genus JAUWTT01. The sequence continues at coordinate 3,213 of JAUWTT010000403.1, read as the reverse complement.
TTTCCGTCGGGCGGCGCGGCCAAAGCACACGTTGCAGTGGTTGCTGCTAATGGGACCATCATATCGGGCAAAAGTGAGGCTTTCGCCGGGCTGATGGGGGGAACAACTATTTCCGCGGAACTTCGGGAACTGCGTGAGAACGATTCTATTGACGGGGTTATCCTGCGAGTAGACAGCCCCGGGGGATCACCCGTTGGATCCGATATGATCTGGCGGGAAGTGACTTTGCTGGAGGAGGAAGGTAAACCAGTAATCGTCTCTATGTCCGGAGTGGCCGGTTCGGGGGGCTACTATATTTCGATGGGAGCGGGCAGAATCATCAGCCAACCCTCAACGATCACCGGGTCCATCGGTGTTATCTTCGGCAAATTTGACGTTTCGGGCCTGTACGAATGGCTGGGGATGGACGTGGATCGAGTCAAAGTGGCTCCGAATGCAGATCTATTCTCCTTACAGTCTTCACTGACCCAGGAGCAGCGTGCACAAATCGAGGACTGGATGAACGAAGTCTATCGTGACTTCGTTCAGAAAGCGGCAGAGGGGCGATCCATGGAATATGACGAACTTGAGCCCAAGGCCCACGGTCGCATCTATACGGGTGCGCAGGCACTGGACCAGGGTCTGGTGGACCAACTTGGAGGCATGAATGTTGCGATTGCGGAGATGAAGAACGCCCTGAACATCGACCAGAAGGACCAAGTTCAGCTGGAGGTTTTCCCGAAGCCGAAGACGCTGTTTGAATTACTGGCAAGTGGCAAGTTACTTGAAATAGGACAGCCGCCTCTCTTACGTGACCTCATGGCTAAGGAGCTTCACATTCTGGAGAATCCCGGGGTCTGGATGCTCGCGCCGGAAATCAGGATTCACTGAAGCAAGAAATGCCGACCATCGATCAGGGATCACCCACAGCAAACTCTACTTCTCTGCGTGAGAGAAATACGTTTCACGCCAAGGCGCCAAGCTCGCCAAGGGTATTGAGTACGTTGCCAAAGTGGGCGTCGATAACCCTAACGTCTTTGCGTTCTTTGCGCCTTGGCGTCACCTTTAACAGCGAGAGTCAGTCGGACCGATTCTTTCTATTTCGCCGTTTTTCAAAACAACCATTTGCTTTCCAATTTCTGCGGCTTCGCGTTCATCATGGGTGACATAAATAAGGGTGAACCCGATCTCCTTATGAAGCTTGAGAATCTCTCTTTGGATGCGAATCTTCAGTTGTTGATCCAAGCTGGAAAGAGGTTCGTCCATGAGCAGGGCTTTAGGGCGGAGGACCAGCGCCCTTCCCAGTGCCACTCGTTGCTGCTGACCACCGGAAAGCTGCCCCGGTCTAGCATGTGCATATCCCTCCATCTGAGTCAGCCCGAGGGTTTCGCTGATTCGTTGCTCTCTTGATTCAGGCCTTATCCCCTGAGCCTTTAATCCAAACTCCAGATTCTCTCGGACAGTCATATGTGGCCAAAGAGCTAGGTCTTGAAAAACCATCCCCAAGTTGCGATCGCGGGGCTTCTTCAAGCTTGTTCCATCCGAAGCCACAAGCTCTCTGTTGATTAGGATATCTCCCTTCTCTGGTGTTATGAATCCCGCCAATAATCGGAGCAGGGTGGTCTTGCCGCATCCAGAAGGGCCCAGAATGACGAGTCTTTCGTTCTCTTGGATGGTAAGTGAAATATTTCTGATGACCGGTTTCTGGTCATAAGATTTCCAGACTGAGCGGAATTCAACGATATTCAAGACTCTTGCCTTTTCAACCGAATAACGACAGCCAATAAGCTCAATGGCAGGAGTGTGCATAGAATCAGGATGATGCAGAGAGCGGCAATCAGATCAGGAGGGCCGTTGGCCATGAGCGAAAAGATCCGTACTGGTAGTGTATCCCGACCCGGGGGATAAACCATCATTGTGATTCCAGTGTCTCGCAGGCAGAAGATGTAGCATACCAGCCAGGCACCGGCCAAGCCGCGCTTGGCTAAAGGTGCAATAATCAGTGCCACTTGGCGTAACCATCCTGCGCCAGAGATCTCAGCCGCTTCCTCCATGGACACGGGGATTTGCGACAGGGTCGACACCGTGATACGGCTACTCAATGCCGTATATTGGGCAATGTAGCCTAAGAGAATGATTGCGGGCGTCGCGTAGATGAAAGTGGTCGAGGGTTGATTCCACAAACTGATCAGCCCAATCCCAATCACCGTACTTGGCATCGCAAACAGAACCACTGTTAAAGTATCGACACTTCTGTAGATTCCTAAAGCCCGAGAATGGATTAAATAGCCCGTGGCGAAGCCTAGTAAGACTACCAATGAAGCTCCTATGGCCGCATAGAGGAGACTGCGCAGCAGACTGTCACCCGCTCTCCAGATAGCCTCCATGTAGGCTGCCTGAGAGGCCGACTGGACCAAAAGGGCGGACAGAGGAAGAAGTACAAGAACGATACAAAACAGGCTCACCGCTAGAAAGACTATATTCCTCAAACGTCCGAGTCTGATTTGCAGGGCTGCGCCTGAAGCGGGTCGCAGTTGGCAGGTCTTCTCTCTCAGGAAGTTTGCTTCCAACAGGAGAACCAAACAAGTAATCAGCGCCAGTGGTACTGCTGCGGCGGTGGCTGCACCATAATCAAAAAAGGCTGAGAATTGTGTGAAGGCCTCAACTGGGAAAACATTGTAGCGAAGGAACATTGGAACCCCAAATTCGCCCAAGGAAAGCAAGAAGACCAGCAGCGCGGCCAGGAAGACCCCCGACCTGACCAGGGGTACAGTGACCCCCATCATTACACCAAACCAGTTCGAAGAGAGCCTGGCTGCTTCCTCCAAGTGGGGGTTGACCGTTTTCAGAAAAGTGATCGTCAGGATCATGACGACTGGCAAGAAGGTGGAAGAAAGAACGAGAACACAGCCGGGAAGACCGAATAACCAGGAGGAAGTAGTGGCTGCCAGAGCCGGATAGGACTTCGACAGCAGTCCGTTTCTGCCCAAGACATCGAACCATGAAACAGCCGTGACATAGGGAGGAATCAACAGTGGGATGGTGAAAAGGAAAATGAATGTTCTGCGAAGCGGAAGGTCGCTCTTTCCTAACAAAATCCCCAGCGGAAGCCCGACCAAAGTTGTTCCCAGTGTTGTCAACGAAGCGAGGATGAGACTATTTCCAAGTAAGCTCCATTGTCGGCTTGAAGTCACTACTTGTGCATAAAATGAGAGGTTGAACTCACCATCCACC
>JAUWTT010000606.1 GCA_030614585.1 Acidobacteriota bacterium | reverse complement strand
GGCTTCCCTCTGGTCTTCATTTTCTTGGGCAGTTTCAAATCCGCGACCACCTCCTCGCAGGAGTCTGGCCGTACTACGCCGCCGAACATCAAGAACACAATCAACGGCAATACGAATATGTACCTCTACCACCTCTTATACTGATGGAAAAATTTCAATAATGGTTTAATGAGCCTTTTGAAACTCAATCTAACCCTCGCGGCATGCCGACAACCGTTTCACCACAATCTAACGTTCGCGACCTCTGAATCCATGAACCCAGTTGATAACTGCCTCAACATTGGGAATAGGTGTCTGCGGAAAAAACCCATGTCCCAGGTTGAAGATATGCCCTGGTCTTCCCCCAGCCTTCTCAAGAACCGTATGCACTTTCTCTTCTAACTCCTCTACTCCACCCATCATAGCTGCAGGGTCAAGGTTTCCCTGAATCGCGAGGTCCGTGCCGACTGTCTCCCAAGCCTGATCCAGCGGGATTCTCCAGTCAACACTCTGAACCGTGCCACCCGCCTGACTCATCAGGTCGAGGAATCCGGCCGTGCCTGTGCCAAAATGGATTGTAGGAACGGAAGACCCCTTCAACGAGTCAAAAATAAACTTCGAGTAGGGCAACACATACTTCTGATAATCGTCTGCACCCAGTGCACCAATCCAACTGTCAAACAGCTGGACTGCCTGAGCACCTGCCTCGATCTGAGCCTTGAGGTAGCGACAAGTGACCTCAGCCAGGATCTCCATCATGCGGTGCCAGGATCCTGAGTTGCTGTACATCATCGCCTTGGTCTTCAAAAAATTTCTGGAATAGCCCCCCTCAATCATGTAGCTTGCGATAGTAAACGGAGCTCCAGCGAATCCAATCAGTGCGATTTCAGAATCCAGTTCACTCCTTACCATCCGTAGTGCATCAAACACGAAGCTCAAGGCCTCTTCCGGATCTCCCACATGGAGCCGGTTCACTTCCTCAGCAGTATCGACAGGACGATGAATCCGAGGACCTTCTCCAACGGCAAACTCGAAATCAACACCCATCCCAGGAAGGGGCAGCAGGATATCAGCAAAAATGATGGCCGCATCCAGATCAAAACGCCGGATCGGCTGAAGCGTAACCTGGGTGGCCAGCTCAGGGTTTTTGCAGAGCTCGATCATTGAATACTCTTCTCGCAGTTTGCGGTACTCTTCCATGTATCTTCCGGCTTGCCGCATGAACCAAACCGGTGTGCAGTCAACCTCTTCCCGCCGACAGGCTCTCAAGAATCTGGACCCACTCATTCAGCTCTACCTTTCATCCCAATATTGTGTCACAAAGCCTCTGAAATGAGCAGACCTATTGGACCCAATTGGGAATGGAAACGCGGAACATTGGCGTCTCGCCTGAATCCCAAGCTCGAAGCTCAACTTTCGAAATTTGTTTCACGCAAAGTCCGCAAAGTTCGCTGAGAGTTTAGAGAACAAAAGACAAGCCCGTGCTCTGAACTAGCCAAACTTCCCTTTGCGCTCTCTGCGTTCTTTGCGTGAAACACCTTGGCGCCTCAGCGTGAGGCTATTTTCGATTTGCGGTTTCCGATTCTCGAGCTTCGAACTTCGAGCTTAAGCTTTTTCAGGTTAAGCAACAGGCAACCATTTTTCGCATATTTGAGTGGGTCGGTCGTTATTTCGTAATGAGAGACAACAACATTCGAAGTACCGAACAGGAGTCCGTTTTCGGAGAGGACCCATGCTACTCAAAGTCCATAGTGCAGCCGTCTTGGGGATCGACGCACAGATGATCGACGTCGAAGTGGACCTTACCGTTGCCGATCGACGTTATTATCACGTCGTCGGCCTTCCCGACACCGCAATCAAGGAGAGTGGCAGGAGGGTCATGGCAGCTATCCGAAACTGCGGTTTCAGATTCCCAAGCAAAGGCAGTATCACCGTGAACCTGGCTCCAGCTGACTTCAAGAAAGAAGGGAGTTGTTATGATTTGCCGATCGCCATGGCCCTGTTGGGAATCATCGGGGAACTTGATCCCAAAAGACTGCACGAGTGGATCATTATGGGCGAACTCTCGCTGGACGGAAAGGTGCGTCCCATAAGAGGAGCCTTACCCGTGGCCTTGAGTGCAGGCAAGAATGGCTTCCGCAGGCTCCTCGTTCCGACCGGCAATACCCGGGAGTCGGCTGTCGTAAAGGGTATTGACATATTCGGAGCCAGTTCTCTGAAACAGGTCCTCCACCTGATCAACGGAGGAGTCGATGAAACATGTCCAATAAAGGTCGATCACGAAGAACTGTTCTCTCAGTCAACTTCAGGCTATCCCGATCTCGCCGATGTAAAAGGTCAGCATGCGGTGAAACGGGCCCTTGAAGTGGCCTGTGCGGGCGGGCACAACGTGCTTCTCATCGGCCCTCCGGGTGCCGGCAAAACCATGATGGCAAAGCGTATCCCGTCGATCATTCCCCCGATGACATTCGCAGAGGCGCTCGAGACATCAGCAGTTCACAGTGTTTGCGGCCTGCTTCCAAGCAGCCAACCCTTTATTTCCCGAAGACCCTTTCGAGCCCCTCACCACACTATTAGTTCTGCCGGCCTGGTCGGCGGTACTTCGAACCCTCGGCCAGGTGAAGTCTCGGTTGCACACAACGGCGTCCTTTTCCTGGATGAGCTGCCCGAGTTTCAGAGGCCTGCCCTGGAAGTTCTGAGACAACCCCTCGAAGATGGATTTATTACCATCAGCCGGGCCGTCAGGACCCTTACCTTCCCGGCGAAATTCATGATGGTTGCCGCAATGAATCCCTGTCCCTGCGGATACCTGAACAGTGAGGCGAAGGAATGTATTTGCTCACCCCTGCAGATTCACAGGTACCTGGCCAAGATCTCAGGACCCCTATTAGATCGAATCGATCTGCACGTCGATGTCCCCG
>JAUWTT010000248.1 GCA_030614585.1 Acidobacteriota bacterium | reverse complement strand
GGTTGTTGTCAGGATCTGACTTGTTACAAGCTTACTTGAGTTCATGGAGTTTCCCTGCCGTTTCAGCTCTGGCTGGGACCATTCCTAACTTCACCACCAAGAGCGCCAAGAATCAAAGCCTAACCTTATCAGATTGGCTGTCAAAAATCGGTTTCCAATTGACACCGCCATCAGTGGTCTTAAAGATTTCACCGGAAGGTGAAGACGTTTCGCCGGCCCTGTACCTCGCAGACCGGGCGCCCCAGAACGCTGATTCTGTCTTGTGCCCTGGCGCAAGTCAAGACAGCGTTTCTTGGGTTGAATCGACGGGGCTTTCATGCTCACCCCGGCCGCTCCACAAAGTGATACAGCTGCCTGGAACATGGCTTCCAGTAAAGAATCTCTTCGACCGTGGGCCCGACCCGGTTGTACAGTCGTGCCAAATGTGGCATATTTCGGCCCTTGAGGAGATGGCGCTGTGACCGGAAATTCGTATCGATGAGGGGTGTGTCGGCTCAGCACCGGTATCTTCATCTGCGGTTGGGAATCCTGGTGCTCTCCTGTATCGCTTATTTGGCTGGACAGGAGGAGCTTGCTGCTGAGACAGCCGGACGATTAGGGCTTGGCCTCCGGCAGGAGACCCCTCTTGCCGAGAGGTTTGCACCCGTACTGGTCTTTCACCCTGACGAAAAGTTCTTCCCATGCAACCCTCTTTTTCAATTGGATAGTGCACCGTCAAGACTTGACACCGGATCCACAAGTCGAGACGAGATTCTGAAAGTCCTTGGGACACCGGAAACCCGGAAAGAGAACTACCTTTCACTGACCCTGCAAGAGAAGGCTGATATTGCCACGGTTTACTACCGTGCCTACCGAGTTGAAGGTGATCGTCGCGAAGTCGTAATCGACTATTGGCTTTATTACCAATGGAACGACTATCGTGTCCGGCCCTGGTTTTCCCCGTTTTGGTTTGATGGCTCACATCCCAACGATATGGAACACGTTCACGTTGTCCTGGAACTTGATCCGGATGAGAGTGAGGGTGCCTCGAACTCAGAGTATGAGGGACCTCGAGTGCGCTCCATTCTGGCCAGTGCTCATGAGGGAACAGCTCCTGCCAACAGATATCAGCCTTCCGGGCGGGGTCCCCAGGGCGCTCCACACATTCTCGTCGAACTTGGGTCCCACGCGACAGCACCTGATGCCAATCAGGATGGTGTGTACACGCCGGGTCTCGATGGTGACTCCGGCTACAAGATGCTTTGGGGGACCAGGGACGAGGGAAAACTCTGGTCCAGGTACAGCCCGAACTATATGGAGCCTCGTAACGGAGATGGCATAGTTCTCTTCTGCAACGGAGCTGCAGGCCCCGCCGGAAACGAAGCCGAAACCGGCCCTCGAAAGCCCTGTTTTCAGTATCGACTCGCCCATGTTGACGAGCTTCATGAGCAGTTTTCGCAGCTCGGTCTTTCAGGGGAGGAACTCGAGCAGGCTTTTGAAACGAAGGCGAGCTGGCTCGAGAGGCTTTCTGGAAAGTCCAACGGAGATTCCGACAAACTGGTGATACCACCCAGTATCAATCCAGAATCGCGACCTCTCGGAGTAAAAGATTTCTCCAAAACGGAAAAAGGGATCATGTTAGGGGGGACCAGCCTCACAGGAGAGCCGGGTGTCTTTCTGGGCGGAAGGTACTCGTTCTTGAACGGTTCTAAGTACTTCCCGGATCTCATGCTGGAAGCAGATGGTGTGTTGACAGTTGAGGGAAAGGGATACCTTTCGCTTTCGACCCTGCTTAGTTATCCGATTGATGCCATCACCAGAGTGTTCGGAGGCGCTGGGCTGGTTACGGATACCATTGATTTCCGGAATCGACAACGGGATTGGAGAGCAGGCTTGGAGGTACGAATCGGTCACCTTCGATTCTCTGGAGCCGGCAGAAGTACAGGGGCGATTGCAAAGGCCGGTTTTGATTTTCGTATCTTCTACTTCTTTTGATTCAAGGAGTGTGTAGGGCTGAAATCTGTAACGTTCTTGATCGAATCCTCATTACCTGACATCCTGCCGAGGTTCCTGGATGGTAACGAACCGGCAATCAATGGACTGTCTCTAAACTGTAGGGATTAAGCAGAAGAGTAAATGCATAATGAGATGAACAGTACTGAAAGAGAGCAAAAAGAAATAGAGAGGACCTTGACGATGAGCGAAAAAGGAAAGTTGGGTATCGCTGGGACTTCAAGAATCGGACGAAGGGAATTCCTGAACCGAACTGCAATTGGGGGTGCGGCATTGGCCTTCCCCTTTGTCTCACGGCGTTCCGTTCTAGGGGCAAACCGGAAACTGAACATCGCCGGGATTGGAGTTGGAGGTAAGGGTTGGGTCGATATAACCCGTTGTGCCGATGGAAACGAGAACATCGTAGCGCTGTGTGACGTTGATGAAGATAGAGCTGCGAAGACGTTTGCTCAGTTCCCAAAAGCGAAACGATACGTCGATTATAGAAAGATGTTCGACGAAATGGGTAAGACAATTGATGCCGTAGTCGTTTCCACACCCGACCACATGCATTTTCACCCCGCGATGAGAGCCATTGCAGAAGGGAAGCATGTTTTCTGTCAGAAACCGTTAACGCACACAATTTATGAAGCGCGAACACTCGCGGAAGCCGCCCGAAAAGCCAACGTAGCGACACAGATGGGGAATCAGGGGCTTTCACATCCCAAACAGCGCCGCGATGCAGAATTGATCCTGGGGGGCACGATCGGGGCAGTTCGGGTGATTCACATCTGGACGAATCGTCCCGGAGACTGGTGGACACAGGCCAAGCCCCGGCCCCAGGATACACCGTCAATCCCGTGGTCTTTGGACTGGAATCTGTGGCTTGGCTGTGCTCCCTGGCGTCCTTACCACCCTACCTACGTTCCCTTCCATTGGCGCGCATTCTGGGACTTTGGAACCGGTGCCATTGGCGATATGGGTTGCCATCTCTTGAACCTGGCGACGCTTGCTATGGACGTTCGCGACCCAATTGCCGTAGAAGCGGAGTCGGAGGGAGCGAACCGGGAAACGGGGCCTTCTTCGTCTCACATCACCTGGACCTTTCCAAAACTCGGGAAGCAGCCCGAATTCACGTTGCATTGGTACGACGGCGGGAAGAAACCGTCTCAAGAACTTTTCCCGGCTCAAGAGTTTGAGGGCAACGGCGTCATTATGATTGGCGACAAGGACACCTTCTACGTGCCGGGTTACAACGGAGGAGGATCTTTCAAATCCGGTGCAACTCACGAAGACTATTCCGATGTTCCTGAGATCTTCAACAAGCGTGAGAACTGGGATCAGTGCCATTACGACGAGTGGATCGAGGCCTGCAAAGGCGGTCCAAGCGCACTGTCCAACTTCGATGTGTCTGGTCCCGTCACCGAAGTCGTACTTCTTGGGAACCTCGCCATCAGGTCGGGTGAGAAGATCGATTGGGATGCTGCGAAAATGCGCTCGGACTCTAAGCAAGTCAACCGCTGGGTGCGGAATTCGTATCGACAGGGGTGGTAGGGAGGTAATCGGTGATCGGTGACCGGAAGGAGTAGTCGGTGCACGCTCAGCGCTTAGCGGTCTTTGCGTGAGGTTAAGATTTGTTTCGAGCTTCGAACTTCGAACTTCCGCTTCTTCGGTTTGGGCAACAGAACCTACGGCATCAGGACAATCGTCTGTCCAGGGTATGTCTCGATAGTTTCTTCTTTGCCGGTAAATGGTGAGGCCAGCCGAAGGGTCCCTCCCTTCTCAGAGAGAACATTAACAAGTGTTGTCTTACCCCCTGACCGAACAGCAGAAATCAGAAATGCACCTTGGCTGCGTAAAGTGGTGAAAGAGATATCACTCCAGGAATCCGGTACAGCCGGAAACACTTCAACCACCCCTCGGTGACTCTGAAGTAACATCTCCTGTGTTCCAGCTGCTGCTGCGAAATTGCCCTCCAGTGTGAAGGGCCGGTAAGTGTAACGACTGTAGCCCTGGCCGGATTGATCTCCATTACAGTGAAAGCTGTTACGAAGCGTAAAAGCGGTCGAAAAGGTCTCCAGAGCCTTCTCCGCCTTTTCACCCTCTCCCGCCCAGGCCAGGAGATTGGCATACCAGGAGAAACTGTAGCCGGTCCACCAATCGGAACCCAATGCCTCGAGATGGCGGAGTGAAGCTTTGACGATCTCTTCGGCCCCAGGGCCCTGACTCTGGTCGATTAAGCCCAGAGGGTGAATCGCCATCAGGTGCGAGAAATGCCGATGGGACGTGTCCAGCGGGTAACTGGGAGCAACCAGCAATCCGGTCTCTTCGTCGCTAGCGAGCTGCGGAAGTTCCGAGAGAATCTTACGCCAATTAGCCGCTTCTGTGGTGAGGCCAAGTTCCTCTCCCAGTTCGGAGGTTGCCTGAAACAGCCATCGCGTCAGGGCTAGATCATAGTTCGTGGCCTGCGAGAACCAGGCTTCAGGCCGGTTGTCATTGATCTCAGGCGATGCACTGAGAGGGAAGCTACGGAGCCCTCCAGCATTCCTGGGTTTGGTGAAGGCCTCCAGAAACGTGCTTGCATCCTTCAGGTAGGGATAAGCCCTGGTTTCGAGAAACTCCCGGTCGGCACTAAATTTCCAGTGAAGATAGAAGTGTTGGGCCAGCCAGGCGGCTGTCGTTGCCGAATGAGTGTATTGCCGCCATCCGCCGATCTGCCGGCCTTCCAGGTCGGCGGTCATGGGAACGTTCAATCCAGGAAGCTGAAAAAAGCGCTCTGTCCAGTCGAACGCCGTATCCCTCGTGTCCCAAAGCCAATCGAGGTATCCCAGGCCTTCGTCAAGATGGTTGCCAGTGTAGCAGGGCCAGTAACTGAGTTGAGTGTTCAGATCGTGGTGATAGTCACCTTTCCAGGGGGGAAGTTTGCCGTCGTCCGCGGTCCAGACTGCTTGCAGACTGATTGGGGGTGCCCAGCGGCGGGCGGCTGAACCAAATTTGTACTGATCGAGGAACCACTGTCTTTCGAGAACTGGGTTGGGAAGCCGAACGGAAGAACTTCGCCAGTAGCGATTCCACCAGGCAGAGTGTGTGATTCTGGTATCGTCGAATACTTCAAGCGTTCGAAACACCCTCTGTTTCGCTAATGTCAGTGGATCTTCGCTCTCGAAACTCGAAGCCACCGACCAGACCGCCTTCCAGTCGGTCTGGTCGTCTCGCCAGCCGACAAAAACCGCAAAGCGGAAACCCTCCGCGCCCTCCTGATAGTAAGCTTTCCAGTTGTCGCCCGCAGTCTGTACAGGCGCTGAATAGCCTAACTGCGCCAGGTCCCCGGCACCTATTCCACCTTGTGCTCGATTCTCTACCTTGCCGGCGAACGGTGGAGGGAGTAACCCAACCGATGGTGACGTGTCGGAATCGATCCGGATCATTCCGACGGGTTCCTCGGCATGAACGAGAACCTGGACGTTGAGGCCGGTAAGTGTGATCGTTGCGGCAGCGTCGATGAGTGCAAGATCGGCATTTGTGAACGCTTGCTCCGGCCCCAGATCAAGTTCAATGCGACCTGCTGGAATCCTTGTCGGGGCGGGACGGTGATAGGGGTCCTCATAGAGCCTAATCAAGTCTGCTGTCTTCTCCTCGAGGTGCCACTGGCGCATTAGCTCGAAGGTATATTCCTCTGAATAGAACTCCGGGACTTTTCGTAGATCCCAAAGGTCGGAACGGTCGAGCGATATCTTAAGAGGATTCCCGTCTCCCCAGACGAGTGCCCCCATGATTCCGTTTCCAAGAGGTAGCGCTTCGTCCCAAACCTCAGCGGGAGACACATAATGAAGACCATCTTCGGGGCCAGGCAGGTTCACTTCCACAGTGGGTTGGCCGCAGTTGATCAGGCAAACGGTAATCCATCCGCCCGTCAAGAACCTGCCGCCGATGTTAAACCACCTTAGCGGAGGGACCTTCGTCGTCATTCTGCGTGAGGAATTCATTTGCCACAGCCCTTGTTCTGAGCTGCTGCCTTTTCGCATCCTTCGATCGCCTGACAGACCAGTGCAAACACGTCAGTCAGGCGGAGTACGCCAATGATCTCATGGTCCTCATCAGTGACCAGGAGCGAGTGACGAGAGCCCATGACCAGGTAATGCAGAGCCCGAGTTATCGGAACACTTTCCACGATGTACTCTCCGGGTTGAGGCGCGTACATGATCTCCTTCACCTTTGTCTCCGCAGCAGTCCTACAGAGGTTTTGAAGTGGAGAACGCCAGAGACCATATT
>JAUWTT010000422.1 GCA_030614585.1 Acidobacteriota bacterium | reverse complement strand
GTCCCTCTTTTCGACCGGGTGTTGCGCGATCAGGTTGGATGGCAGTTCGTAGTCGACGTCCGATAGCCTCACAAGGAAAACGATAGAACACCCTGCCGATCTTTGGAACCCCGCATTTGAACGCGTCTGATTGAGATCAAATCTTTCTGTCAGCCGATTCTTGTAAGTTTTGCCAAAAGATGATCGATTTAACGGGCAAGATTGCACTGGTAACTGGAGGTTCGAGAGGAATCGGCCGGGCTTGCTGCCTGAAGTTTGCGCAAGCTGGAGCCGATATCGCAATAGGCTACAACACCAATCATGCTGCAGCGGAGTCAGTTCTGACAGAGATCCGTTCGTTGGGCCGAAGCGCTATTGGCGTAGCAGGTGACATCGCCGACCGGCAAACCTTGGAGAACCTCTTTAGCAGCGCTCGAAAGACCTTCGGGAGAGTGGACATCATCGTGGCCAACGCAGGAATTTGGAGACGAGGTCCGATTGAAGAACTCTCGGAGGATGAGTGGCGTCAAACGATCGACGTCAATTTAACGTCGGCTTTCCGAATCTGCCAACTTGCAGCGAGGGAGATGAAACCCCGAAAGCGGGGGAAGGTCATTCTAATCAGCTCGACAGCCGGACAAAGAGGTGAAGCCAACTACTCACACTATGCAGCGAGTAAGGGTGCCCTAATCTCATTTACAAAATCTCTAGCAGCGGAACTGGGTCCCTGGAACATCCATGTTAACTGTGTTGCCCCAGGATGGGTCACCACCGATATGAGCGCGGAAATCCTGGAGAATCAAGAGGAACGTGAGAAGATCGAACAACTGACTCCTTTGCGCCGCATAGCCACAGCAGAAGATATTGCAGGTCCGGTCCTCTTCCTGGCCTCGTCACTCTCCGACCAGGTTCAAGGCGAAGTATTGAACGTTAACGGCGGATCCGTGTTGTGTGGTTAACCCGTCATGAAGAGCTGGAAACTTACTCGCCCCCCGCATCGCCTATTTCATGCGAAACGGACCCCCGGGCGGAAGATGGCCTTCTAGGCCGTCACCAAACTACTACGTACCAACGTGACAAGCTTATCTTCCGCCGGGCAAACTTTCTTGTGAGATACGGACCCCGGGGGGAAACGTCGAAGGACGAAGTTCGAACGACGAACTGGTTCGGGGAGCTCTTCACGTGCCTCGTGACGCAAACTGGTGGAAGGGTGGGCCAGGCTGTCTACTCAGTTGCCGATGGATATTCTTGCTAGATTATTGAGTTCCGTTATCTCTCGTACGTGGTCCTGGGGGTCCACTTCTACGACGAGGCTTCCCGCACCTATGTCAGATTTAGGAACTTGGAAATGAACAATGATCACACGGGGTTCCAAATCCAGAGGAGCCTCAATTTGAGAAATCTCCTCTTTTGCCAAAACTGTTCCTGAACCCCCTGCCTCTTTCCTGATCTGTACCTCTACATTCTCTGCCTTCACGATCCCAATGTTGTGTACTGGAATCACCACTTCAAGGACCGATTCGCCTTCAGCCTCTCTAATCTCAATCTCCTCCGTGCTAATAGCAAGATCCGCTAATTCGTGGGAAGGTTGTTCAGGGTTCGGCTGAGCCATCCTTATATGGATTATCTGAGGTGACTGGGGAGGCAGGGTCACTGTGCGTCTGGAAATGCGCCCGGAGATCTCGAATTTGTCCTTGAGCACAACTTCATCCGGCACTCCATCTGCGTTCTCATCTGGTCCCTGGAGAAATTCAAATTGTCCGGGCACGAGATTCCAACAGAAAAGTTGTCCTTGCCTTGTCTCCTCACTGAGATTGTAAGCGAGGATGCGAAGCTGTTCGCGATTTGACTCCAAAACCACTGCAGCAAAGTCAGATCCCAGTCCATCCCAGCTTACGGAGTAGAAGGGATAGAATCCGTCCGAGAGTGTACTGCCTGTATACATCGACTCCAAGTGTGATGTTCCCCAGTTCTTGCCCCCATGAATGTTACGGATCTCAACACGGTCCGTGAAATAAGCCTCTGTCGTCAGCAGCTCCCGGTTGAACGTCGTCCGCTCAATGATGGGGAGACTTCCCTTGACCAGGAAGCCCCTGTCATTCGTCAACCGAAATTTGAGGTACTCAGAACCGATCTCTCTTAAGAGGTCGTCAAAATCAGGGTTTGAGGTGAGTAATCGCCACTGAGCGACGGTGTTTCTGAATCCCTCGGAGTTGCGCAGGATCCCGGCGACCCAGGCTTCGCTCCCCGCAGGCGCTCCTTCAACTGATTTCCCCTGATGCCTGGCAACCAGGTCGAGCGCCAATTCGATCGGCTTCAGGTACTTCAGGTCGTCAAAAAGCAGATAGTTCACAAGGAGTTGCCGGAACATCATCACGCCGCCATGGAAATTGTAGTAATCCCAGAACAGGTCGGGGTGGTGCCAGTTGTCGGCGTGGCCTCCGAGTGCATCATCTTCAAATCGAACGGCCGCGGGCGGAATGCCGTAGGGCTTGCCTTTATCAGTACGCAAGCAGTCCTCCAGCCAGGCGTCTCCCCACTCCCGGAGGAATTGCATCGCGAAAGGGTGACGATTGTACCAGGCAAGCCACCGGGCGGCGCGGACCGTTCTCGTATTCATCGGTACATCGCAATCCCTGGGTGGGCGTACATCAATTTCCGTGGACGAATACCAGCTCGATTTGAAGTGCCGATGCCCGCGACTATTCACCCCTGTCCAGAGGTCACGCAGCCCGCGGATACTCTCCATACACCGCTCGACGTATACCGGATTCCCATAGTCCAGGCCAATCATCATAGGCTGCGTGTCCGCTACCGGCTCCGCCGCGTGCTCAACATCTCGTATCCTCCTTGAGAACCCATGGGTAATCCAATCGCTGTTCCAGATGCCGTCAACCAGCCTGCGCATTCCTGCCAGAGTGACTTGATCATCGGCTGCCAGTCGAGCGATGGGCCACCAGCGCAACATCTCCACGTCGTCGTCGAATTTCCCGCCGAACTCCCCGTTCTCGGCCTGCCGAGTTCCTACCCAGTAATGGATGATTTCCAGAACACCTTGGAGAGCTCGATTTGCGCTGAGAGCCCAGTTTGGAATCCCGTCATGCTGGCTGCTCGGAGCGGTTGAACGAAACGGGAACTGTTCGCCCGAATACATGTTCAACAAGCGATGATCGGGGTAGTGTTCCTTCAGAACCGCAAAACACTCTTCAGCCTTGGCGAGTTGAGGTGGACCATGTTGCTCGACCCAGCTCCAAAAAGCCAGCTTACCCAAGTGCCAGACGGCCGCGTGGTACAGGGGGTGATACCGAACCTGAGCGATCTCCTCAAGAGCAAGCCCAACCGTGTTAAGACGGGAGAAGAGTCCCTCGCCCGTCAGCTTCTTAGCCCACTCCCACCCTGCCAACTTGTAATCTTGATCCGCCAGGAGATACAGTTCAGCTAATCGTAGGTTGAAGGCAGCGCCGGAGGCTCCATTAGCGTTCACCTCCTGGCGCAGCAGGTGAACGGCCCACTCAACCAACGGCCTGGGGTTTTCAATCTCGAGACGACCGGCCAGTGCAAGGAGCAGAATGGCCTTTTCATATCGAAACTGCTTTTCGGGAAGTGGATCGATGACCCGATGAGCCTCTCGGGTATTACCACTATTGATTAACTTCAGGGCCAACGTCGCGTTGGGGGCCCGAAGCTTCTTTTCCGCCGTGATCTGGCCCGCCTCGAGGGCAAGGGGCCCAATCTCATCCTTGTATATTGAAAGCCCTGCAAGAGTCGAATCCTGATCGGATGCCGAAACCTTGATCAGGAGGGAACCCCCACCCGTTTCCACGTGTCGGAGTATCGCCCAATGAACGGGAGGCGACTCGTCTTCAACGCTCGTTTCAGAGGTGTACAGAGTATCCGCAAGAAGGTCGCCATTTGCCCGTATCTCGCCCTTCCAGGTGGTCTTTTCACCACCAGCCATCAGTATTTCAACCCAGTACTTTCCCGAAGCGATATCGACTCTGAATTCCAGGGAGTTCTGTGAGACGACACCGTAGTATCCAACCCTGTACGGATAGTCCCTTTTCAAAAGGCGGCTGAAGGTGCTCGAAGCCGGTTCAATCAGCCCGTATCCTTTGGCTGTCGAATAGAGGCTCCTCGGACCAACCGCTATGAAACCTGGCTCGGTCCTACTACGCTCGGGGCCAAAATCAAAATGAAGGGGAACCTGCATCTCCTTCGCATGAAGCGAAGAAAGAGGAGAAAAGTGTAGTGCCAGAAAGCAGAGGAATGTTGCCCTCATTTCGGCGCCTCGTTGTCTACTACCAGCTTCGGTTCGCTGAGGCTGGGGATGTCGTCCCAGCTAAACATCAGGAAGTTGTGAGAATTACTGTTCATTTCCACGCCCCCCTCAGCGATGAGCTGATCAAAAGTGTTGCGATTATAGCCCGCATTTCTCACGAACGGACTACCCGTCGGTTCCTGTCGCAGCCAACC
>JAUWTT010000103.1 GCA_030614585.1 Acidobacteriota bacterium | reverse complement strand
GGGTGACAACAACGAGACCACACCGTTGATGCACGCCGCCTCGATGGGCCATACAGCGGTCGTGAAGGTTCTGCTTGAAGCAGGTGCTGACAGAACAGCTCAAGACATCATGGGCAAGACAGCCAGTGCGTTTGCCACGGAAAACGGAAACGAAGAGACTGCCCGAGTCATCCAGGGCGGCGGCACACAATAGCCTGGAGCCTCTGACAGACCACCAAACTTTCCGAGCTGCGGGCCAAGAGCACTCGAACCGGGGTAAGACCAGGGGGACAGCCACCCCTGGGTTCTCCCTTGGAACCTGAGGGCGTGTTGCCGAAATCGATCCCACGCCCAAATCCCAGGGACATGGAAATCTTCCCAGACTGTTTCCTAATGTCCCCGACTGCGAGAGGTGCCCCAATAGCTGACAGGACGTTCTGAGTGAGAGAAGGTTGGTATGTGTCGCTTTGCGATGTATCTCGGTCATGAGATAACACTGGAGTCGTTGGTCACAGAACCTGCCAACTCCATCATTCACCAGAGCTTTCACAGCAGTGAGCAGGAAGAACCCCTGAATGGTGACGGATTTGGCGTTGCCTGGTATGTCCCCGACCTCTCAGATGAGCCGGCTCTGTTCAAGGAGGTCTCACCGGCCTGGAATAACCTCAATCTACTCAGTCTAGCCGCAGTTACCAGAAGTAACTGTATCCTCGCTCATGTTCGAGCGGCCACACCGGGGCTTCCAGTTACGCAACTCAATTGCCACCCCTTTACCTGGAGCCGGTACGCCTTTATGCACAATGGCCATGTGGCTCGTTTCCGCAGCATCCGCAGAAGACTTCTGGAGCGCCTTTCAGACGATGCGTTCCATCAAATTAAGGGCTCGACGGACTCAGAACTTGTTTTCGCCCTGCTTGCGGACCACCTGCGAAGACAGCCCGATACCCATGACGGGGCGAATCCCCTGGCACGGGCTCTGGCGAAGACAATACGGGACCTCGAGCAACTCAGGAACGAGTCTGGAATTGACGATCCTTCACTACTCAATCTGGCCTTGACCGACGGACATTCTGCCGTTGTCTCCCGGTTCATCAGTGACACGCCCGAGAAGGCCAACAGCCTCTACTATCGACTCGGAGAACGCTTCAGATGCGAGGATGGGATCTGCCGGATGCTCAACGATGAAGGGAGAGGTGCCGTAATCGTAGCTTCTGAACCGCTCACCCAGAAGAAAGACTGGATTCCTGTTGCACCCAACTGTTTTGTTATCGTAAGTCCCGATACTTCGGTTTCCGTCACAGCCATTGAGGAGTGGTCTTGAGGGCGGTTGGTCTCGAGTGTCGGGCACCGGTCATGGATTGTCGATTGTCGATTACCGATCACCGATTACCGAT
This sequence comes from Acidobacteriota bacterium, assembly GCA_030614585.1. Classification (GTDB taxonomy): domain Bacteria; phylum Acidobacteriota; class UBA6911; order RPQK01; family JAPXNP01; genus JAUWTT01. Next base: position 8,504 of record JAUWTT010000103.1, on the reverse strand, counting down.
TACCGATCACCGATTACCGATCACCGGTCACCCTCCTTCGCTAAAGCTATGGAGGGCAGGCCGATTAGGGATAACCGATAGCCAAAGATCTCGGGGGGACAATCTGAGTACTATGTATCGGTATAGAAGAACGACTGCATAGAAAGGAAGCGGAGGAATGGCTTTTCAGGGCGTTTTGGGTATTCTTGCATTCCTGTTCATCGCTTGGATACTAAGTGAGAACCGACGTAAGATCTCTCTTTACACCACCGTAGCGGGACTCGGGCTGCAACTGATCCTGGCAGTCCTTTTGCTTAAATTCTCTTTCTCCGACGAGATCTTTCTTTCCCTGAACAGAGTGGTCATGTCTCTGGAGGAATCCACTCAAGCAGGGACCTCATTCGTTTTCGGCTACCTGGGTGGGGGTGAGTTGCCGTATGAAGCCCGGGAATCAGTGTCGACATACATTCTTGCATTCCGCGCGCTGCCTCTGATCCTCTTCTTGAGCGCGCTTTCCTCCCTCTTCTTCTACTGGAATATCCTTCCCGTCGTAGTCAGGTTCTTTTCCCGACTGCTCGAAAAGACGTTACGGATTGGGGGAGCCGAAGGGTTGGGAGTCGGGGGGAACATCTTCCTGGGAATGGTCGAATCTCCCCTCTTTATCCGGCCCTACCTCGTCAACATGTCTCGCAGTGAATTGTTCACGGTGATGGCGACCGGAATGGCTACTATTGCAGGAACTGTCATGGTCCTCTATGCATCCATTCTTTCCGATGTGATACCAAATGTACTCGGTCATATTCTTACCGCTTCGATCCTCAATGCGCCTGCTGCGGTGGTCATCTCCAAGATTCTAATTCCGCAGACTGAGGAGCCCACATCAGGTGAGCTGACCAACCCTGAACCAGTGCACAATGCGATGGAGGCAATCACTCAGGGAACGTTACGCGGCGTTCAGCTATTCTTCAACGTTGTCGCCATGCTTATTGTACTCGTGGCGTTGGTCTATCTCGCTAACCTCGTGCTGGGTCTGCTCCCCAACGTTGGTGCCGAACCGATCACACTTCAGCGCTTGTTCGGAATCGTTATGGCACCCGTGGTGTGGCTAATGGGTGTTCCATGGAGTGAATCTGGAGTTGCCGGTGGGCTAATGGGAACCAAGACAGTGATCAATGAACTCGTCGCCTACCTGGACATGAGCCGGCTCCCGGAAGGTGCACTCAGTTCCCGAAGCTACCTCATCCTGACCTATGCGATGTGCGGATTTGCCAATCCTGGAAGTATCGGGATCATGATTGGTGGCCTTGGGACCCTGGTGCCTGAGCGTCGGAATGAAATCGTCTCCCTTGGCTTTCTGTCTCTTCTCGCCGGGACCCTGGCGACCTGCATGACCGGTGCCCTCGTCGGCATTCTTGAGTAAGGCAAACCACCAAGAAACTGGGAGCTAGTAGCTGGGGGCTGGGAACTGATGTCAGTGTCTTGGCAACTTAGTCGCTAGCTTAATCGTAAACTTTGACGAAGTCAGGGATCAGCCCCTGGGTAAAGCGATCCGCTCTGTTAGAATGCTGCTCCATGCCCGAACAGCGCCCAAACCGCCTTATTCATGAATCCAGCCCTTATCTGAAGCAGCATGCTCACAACCCGGTAGACTGGTATCCCTGGGGCGATGAAGCCTTAGATGTGGCACGCCAAACAGACAAACCGATTCTACTGAGCGTCGGATACTCCAGCTGCCACTGGTGTCACGTCATGGAGAGGGAATCCTTCGAGAACACCGAGATTGCCGGCTACATGAACCAGCAATTTGTAAACATCAAGGTGGACAGGGAGGAGCGGCCCGATCTCGACAGCATCTACATGAACTATGTTCAGATGACAACCGGAAGCGGCGGCTGGCCACTGACGGTGTTTCTGACCCCGTCCCTTGTTCCCTTCTTTGGAGGCACCTATTTCCCTCCAATCGATGTCTCCGGGCGTCCCGGATTCAGCACGGTTCTTAGGTCGGTAAGTACCTTCTATGACCAACGGAAACAAGAGATCGACAGTGATCGTGCCAAGATCACCGGAGCCCTCAGCCAAGCTGGGCAGCTGGAACTCGACGTTGCAGAACCCAGTCGCGAAGTGATGGGACAAGCTGCTGATGCTCTTCTCAGGCAACTTGATCCTCGCTACGGAGGCTTCGGGGGTGCGCCCAAATTCCCCTCGTCAATGGCCTTGAGCTTCCTCATGAGATGGCACAAGAGGAGTTCGAACAAAGCAGCTCTCGATGCCGTCAAGCTGTCGTTGGACAAAATGGCCAAAGGAGGAATCTACGACCATCTTGGGGGGGGCTTCCACCGATATGCGGTTGATGAGCGCTGGTTCGCGCCGCATTTCGAAAAAATGCTCTATGACAACGCCTTGTTGGCCTCGACTTATCTGGAGGCGTATCAGTTGACTGGGGACGAAAACTACCGACAGGTCGTCGAAGAGACACTGGAGTATGTAGAGAGGGATATGCGGCACCCTTCCGGAGGCTTCTATTCAGCCGAAGATGCCGATAGTGAAGGGCAGGAAGGTCTCTTCTATGTATGGCACCACAATGAAATCCGCGAACTGCTTCCCAGTGAATCCTGTGATGTCTTCTGTGACTTTTACGGCATTTCTACGGTCGGGAACTGGGAAGGCCAAAACATTCTCCATCAAAGACGGGGGCTTTCCAGCCTGGCGGGTGATCACGGGAAGTCAGAGGAAGAACTGAGGAGTCTGCTGAGATCAGCTCGAGATCTCCTCCTGGAGAAAAGGGAGCAGAGAGTTCGCCCCGGACTTGACGATACGATTCTGGCGTCGTGGAACGGGCTCATGTTGACGACCTTTTCGAAGGCAGCATTCGTTCTTGGCGACAAGCACGCATTGGACATCGCAACAAGAAACGCCACATTCCTCGCCGAAGAAATGATCTCAGACAGCCGACTTCTCCGAGCCTGGAAGGACGGGGTACCAAAGTTGAATGGGTATCTGGAGGACTATGCCCAGACGATTGAAGGCTTCCTCACGCTTTTTCAAGTCGGAGGCGATCTCAGATGGCTGGATCTGGCACGGGAACTGACAGAAACCCAGATACGGCTCTTCTGGGATCCTCAGTCTGCAGACTTCTTCTTCACGTCAACCGATCACGAACAGCTCTTGATCAGGCCAAAGGAGCATTTCGATAACGCTACCCCGAGTGGCAACTCCACCTCTGTCCTGAACCTACTGACACTGGCTCACATCACGGGAGAAAGCACCTATCGGACAAAGGCGGAACAGATGCTCGATCGGATGGGCTCCGCCCTGGGACGATTTCCAAGCGCCCTTGGCAACTGGCTCGCGGCAGCAGACTTCAACCTCGGACCCGTCGTTGAGGTTGCGGTCCTTGGGGATGAGCCGGGCCGCCGGCGACTCCTGCAACCCCTTCGAGAAGCTTACTTACCCAACAAGGTCATCGTCGCATCAGCTGATCAGGGAGGTGAGGAAAATCGTCTCCCGATTCTTGAAGGGCGACAGGCCATCGAAGGAGAGGCTACCGCCTACGTTTGCGAGGCATATTCGTGCAGGGAACCAACGACCGACCCAGAACGCCTACGAGTAATGCTCCGCGAGTTCTAGCCCGCATTCCTCCCCAACCGGCTAACCCGCCGTATCAGGCCCTGCCAGTTCGCGCATCCGCCTTCTTAGTTTGGTGAGTGCATTCCCTCGGTGGGAAACGGCATTCTTCTGGGAGGCTTCCATTTCCGCAAAGGTCTTACCCGCAGGAGGGTAGAAGAACACCGGATCATAGCCAAACCCCCCACCCCCTGGTGGCTCAGTCGTGATGGAGCCGGAGACCTCTCCCACTACTTCTATCAATGAACCTTCCGACAAGATAACGCATATGGCACACACGAAGCGTGCAGTTCTCAACCGATGGGTCTCGGTGGAATCAAGGTTCTTGAGTTCCAGCAGCAGCCGATCGATCCTCGCCCGGTCATCGGGGGCGTAACGGGCCGAGAGCACCCCGGGCCTTCCACTGAGAGCATCTACCACTAACCCGGAGTCGTCGGCTATGGTGGGAACTTTCGTCAAATGCCAGTAGTGAAGTGCTTTCTTGCGAGCGTTTTCTTCGAACGTCACTCCGTCTTCAATCGCATCGGGGAGATCGTCGAATTCCGCGAGGGAGACCAACTCCACACCCAAGTCCCCCAGGACGGCTTCCAACTCCCGCAGCTTGCCCTTATTCTGAGTCGCCAGAAGCAGTCGCAATGTTGAACTCTTTAAAGCTGACGAGGTCTTCACCAAATCTCGTCGCGAGGACCTCTTTCTGTATCTGAACGAGGCGGTCTATTCCAGCCTCCGCAAAATCGACCAATTGGTTCAATTCCGTGCGGCTGAACGGGACGCCTTCAGCCGTTCCCTGGACCTCAACGAAATCACCCCGCCCTGTCATAACCACGTTCATATCGACCTGGGCATTCGAGTCTTCCCCGTAGTTCAGATCAAGGAGTGATTCACCGCCGAGAATTCCCACGCTCACTGCAGCAACGTAGTCCAGAAACGGCGGCTTCTCGATGGCTCCGTGACGCACCATCTCTTCCAGTGCAATCGCCAGAGCGACGAAAGCCCCCGTGATGGAAGCAGTTCGGGTCCCTCCGTCCGCTTGAATGACATCGCAATCGATCCAGACGGTCTTCTCTCCTAAAGCGTCCAAATCAACAACCGAGCGCAGGGCTCTCCCGATTAACCGCTGGATCTCCTGTGTACGGCCCGATGGCCTTCCCTTGGAAGACTCCCTGATCATTCTGGTCCCCGTCGAACGGGGGAGCATTCCATACTCTGCAGTCACCCAACCACTTCCAGTCCCCCGACGAAAGTGAGGGACTCTCTCCTCGACACTTGCCGAACAGACAACTCGTGTGTCACCCCATTCAATGAGGACTGATCCTTCAGGATGTGAGATGAAATCAGGGACGATTCGGACGGGACGTAAGGCGTCCGCTAGACGCCCATCTGCGCGTTTTGACATTCGGAGTATTCTACATGAAGGGCTCTTCGATGGATACGTGCCCAGCCAGAGTCCGGCGTTGCTTTCCTTCTACCAGAAAGAACACCCTCTTGACTTGGGGAACATTCTCCCGAAGAGATCGAGTGATCGACTCAATAACGGCCAATTCCCAAGTCACTCCCCCGAGTATCCCCTGGACTATTTCCTGACTCAGATCAACAACAGCTGTTCCGTCATCAAGAAGATACAATTGCCGGAGATGGCCCTGCGGTGGGAACGTCCGAAGGCGCACTCGCTGCTCTCCCGACAGGCCCTCCACATCCTTTCTCTCTGCCAGTAATTCTCGGACGATCTGTCGCGCCGTAAGAATTGGGTCTCCAGTTTCGTACACGGTTCGCTCTTCCGTACGAAGGAACTTCTTGCCGGAGTCCGTGGCCCCGGGGCTGTACACATAGAGCTTAACCTTCAGCTCTCCGGTGCTTTTGTCTTCCAGAACCTCAGGCTCCAGATCCAGTTCTTCCGTCACTTCCTCTCGAATGGCGAGCTGCCGATCTCTTTCTGAGATGAACAGGTAATAAGAAATCCCGATTGCCACCACAACCAGGACCAGGGCCACAGCAATCCACTTCCCTTCTTTCATCGGCTCTCCAGGAACTTCCCAATGACCCGAGCTATTGTGTAGGCGAGAGTCTCCTGAAACTCGTCTCTTCCGAGCAGCTCAAGATCTTCCGAATTGGTGAGGAACCCGGTTTCCACCAGCACTGCCGGAGCCATTACAGGAGCGAGCACCGCCAGACGCGCCTCGACTACGCTGTTCTGAATACCAAATAGCTTGTTCAACTCCGTTTGCATGAGATTCGCAAGCCGGCGACTACCATTAAGGTAGCCAATCTGGCCCTCATTCCAGCGTACCAACTCTGCGTGATCGTCTCCTTCTCCTCCACCCTCCCCCGGGGCTGCTCGAGAGACCTTGAATTCTGCAGGAGGTGGATCATAAACGTACACAACTGCGCCTGAGGTCTGAGCAGAGGGAGCTCCCCCGACATGAACGCTCACGAAGACTTTGGCCCGATGGAAGTTCCCTGCGGCACTACGTTGCTCTGCGGCAAGATCCACGTCTCGAAATCGTGTTAGACGAACGCCTTCTCCCGACGCAACCAGCCGCTGCTCTATCTTTCGGGCAAGCACCAGGGCAAGTCCCTTTTCCAGAACATCCTGATAGACATCAACTCCGTAATCCTCGCCTCCATGCCCAGGATCAATTACGATCACTGGAATTCTGGGCTGCTGTCCTGGATCCTCATCGGGCGGCTCCCGTGAGGTACTGGGCCTGGATGTGGCAGGAAGATCGACTGTGGCCCCTGAGCCGGGAGAACTTCTTTCCGTCCCAGGCCTCGGGAATACATCTAAGACCAGCCGCGGTGGATCACTGAGTCGGGACTCTCGAAACGAATAAAACTTCTCCCCTTTTCCAACCCGGAACGTACCAAACGCTTCCTCAGGAACAAACTTCACTGAAGTTATAAGCTCTCGGTCAGGGGGATCCGCAATGGAATCCGGGTTGACGAGATACTCGCCGTACCTGACTTCTACGTAGTCGCGAAATTCCTGAACAGCCGTCACTCCGGCGCGGCTCGAACGAAACACCACTGAGAGATGATCAGGATATTTCAGGAACTCCACCCTGACACGGTTTCTCCCTACCCCCTGGACCCGATAGGTCCCGTCACTCTCCTTTGTCAGTCTGGTATTGAGGATTCCCGGAAGCACTTTCTCCAAAAAATCGGCAGGAACGTACCAGTTCCCCTTTCCTCGACGCCACACCGGTCCAGTGAGCAGGATGTACTGATCTCCGATCCGAACCAGTGGCCGATCATCCATAAGCGCCAGCGTACCCCGGGGGCCAAAAACATCAATCTGACTCGAAGTTTCGTTAGTGCTGAGTTCGAAAACCGCGGCGATATCTCGTAGGCGAAAGTAGGTCTTACCGTCTCTTGTAGCACTTTCCACACGATGGCTTTCTTGCCCGACTCGAAGCGTCAGGTCCTGCGCTATCAAGGAACTCGTCCACGCGACAAACAACAGGGTCAGCCAGAAATTCAACAGGATCTCGAACCTCAACCGGAACATCACAAGTCATTATAGAGTTTGGGCTACGACTTCGCTGAGGATTCTCTCAGCTGTCACTGGTTGACAGCCTTGCCAAACTCCACTAATTCGGACTCCTTGACTTCTCTGACCTTTGAGTCTGCTCGAGAAATTTCGGTAGCCAAGTTCGTGTGTAAGGAGTGACCGGCCTTGAAAGCCCTGATACGACCCAGTAGCGGACGTCCGCAGAGAGAAACGTCGCCGATAAGATCCAGAACCTTGTGCCTCACGAACTCGTCGGGAACTCTGAGTTCACCGTTCATGATCCCGGTTTTACTGAGGACTACAGCGTTTTCGAGGCTACCGCCAAGTATTAAACCCTTCTTTAGCAGTTCCTCAACTTCTTCGTAGAAACCAAATGTTCTCGCGAGTGCGACCTCCTTGGCGTAGGTTCCAGGCGTAATCTCTCCATCAAAGGTCTGACAACCAATGGAAGGATGATCAAAATCAATCTCGTAAGTGATGTGAAACCCCGAGTACGGCTCAATACAAATCCACTTGTCCGCCTCCTCCAACCGAATGGGCCTCTCAATCACTAGGTAAGTCCTCTCGGCGTCCTGATCTACAACACCTGCCTGCTGCAAGAGGTTTACGAAAGGAAATGCCGAACCATCCAGGATGGGAACCTCAAGGGAGTCAATGTCGATATACAAATTGTCCAGCCCAAATCCGTACACAGCCGACAAAAGGTGTTCCACGGTCGAGAGCATGACTCCCCGCTTCATCAGTGTCGTTGCCAGAACGACTCTAGATACCCACTGCCGCCGAGCTTCAATCTCAAAGCTCTGGAGATCGACTCTCCGGAACACAATCCCGGTCCCGGGAGGCGCAGGTCTTAACTCAAGAGACACCTCACAACCGGTGTGTAAACCTACTCCCGATACTCGAACCGGATCTTGAATTGTTTTCTGCATACGTTATGAATCTTCAACTATACATGCACGGACCGGTCCAGTTAGGGAGTGCCCCGAGATCACAGTAGTTATCATTCACACGACCAAAACAATGCGCGTTAAGTGTGCCTATTGTTCACCAGAAGTGTTGCATCCTGCCAACAGTCAGGGTGCTCGACCAAATCCAGGGCGCCGCTTAAGTTAGCTGGATCTGCCAAACTCATGCCGTCCCGCAAAGCGGGACTCCTGTGCGGTGATCGGTGCGTTCCCAGGGCTCGCGCCATGGGCTCTGCGCATGTCGCCCCGCGAGGCTGCCGGTCGGAGTGTAGGCTGGACAGATGCCGGCTCTCACTAGGTTCTTCTGGAACTTACCTCTGCTGTGTTGTCCCGTCGCTCCCCTCCGGGCGCTGATCCTCTCGACCAAATTCCAAGTCTCTTGGGAACTCAAAGGTCAAAATCCCGAGATCACAGCCCGGAAACGAGTG
>JAUWTT010000570.1 GCA_030614585.1 Acidobacteriota bacterium | reverse complement strand
GGTTGATTCTGTCAGAACACCTTCTAACCGCAGGACTCCCTCAATATACTCGGATCAAAACGTTCAATTCATGTCCCTGTCCTCACCCAGGGCAACACTTCGACTGATTACGGGCATGGCGACCGTATCGATGAGCATCCTCCCTGCCCGAGAAAACAGATAGCGGGGTACACAGTCTGGAGACTGTGGCGTGTGAGCATTAGGTTCGCTCAGCGCTCAACGCACTCCACTGGGTAGGGGAGAGCTAATCCTTATCTCGTAATTGGAACAAGAATTCCGTTGCGATTTGACAAAGTACCCTGAGTGAATGTTTACTCATGTCTATGAAAACCACAGCAACAGAGCGTAGAACAATCCAGCTTAGTGGAGAACAGCGTAAGCAGGAAATACTCAGATCCGCGGTGAGGACATTTTCTGACTGGGGGTTTCGTGGTTCCACTACGAAGCGACTGGCCGGAGAAGCGGGAATCAGTGAAGCACTGCTTTATCGCTATTTTAAGAATAAGGAGGAACTCTATAAGGCCGTCCTTGACTACCTTCTGGAGAGCTTCAGGCTTTCTTTTCCTGAAGCCCCGGACGGCACCTGTAGCGATTCCGCCGATCGCGCGTTTTTCCTGAATATTGCGCAGGAAACCGAGAGACATTTCCTTAAACAACCCGAGGAAGTGAGGATGTTGCTTCACGCGGCTTTGGAGCACCACGAGCTTGCAGAGCAGTATTTCCATCGGCAATATCGACCAATTTATGAATCCGTAACAGCTCGAATCCAGACGGGGCAACGAGAGGGCCGGTACAGGGAAGTGTCTCCAGCCGTCGCTGCTCGAAGTTTCATAGGAATGATCAATTACAACACTCTCGTGCAGCTGCTTTTTGCAGATCGAGTCTTACCAAACTGGCAACGTGGAGATGTCACGCAGTTCGTCGACGTTTTTTTGAATGGAATCAGTCATGATAAGTCGCAATAGTCGCTTGGTGTTCTCTGTATTAGCGGTCGCAGTGTGGGCATCTCTCGCGGGCTGTGGGGATTCCGTCGAAACGATTTCGGCGGCAAAGGCTGACCCTCTCGCCCATGAAGAAATCAGCGTCACTGTTGCTGAGGCACGTGTTTTTGAAATCGATCGCAGCGTGGAGATTGTCGGTACGCTGTTGGCGGAGGAGGAAGTGACTCTCAGCAATGAGGTGAAAGGAAGAGTTGTCGATATTATGGTGGATTTCGGCGATGGTGTGACGCGAGGAGAGCATCTCCTGTCACTGGATCGTACCGAATACCAACTTGCAGTCGAGAGAGCACAAGCTGCTCTGGGTCAGGCTTTGGCGGCATTCGGACTGCCCCCTGATGGGGATGAATCTGAGGTTGTAATTGACCAGACTCCCGCTGTGGTTCAAGCCAGTGCTAGCCTCGCGGATGCAAAGGAAAAACTGGAAAGCGCAAGGCAACTGGTCAGAACCAAGGATATACCGCTTCAGAGGTACCTGGAACTCGAAAAGACTACCGAGCAACGGGAAGCTGCCCTTCGGGAGGCAAGGGACCGGGTGCGGGTTCAGTTAGCCAACGTTCGCCTGCAAAGGGCAATGTTAGCACTGGAGTTGGAGCGTCTCGAGGACACCAGGATCTTCGCACCTTTTAGCGGTTCTGTCGCTCAACGCCACGTCGCACCTGGGCAACTTGTCGGAGAAAACTCCCCCTTGCTGACGATTGTCCGTACGAATCCTCTGCGACTGCGAGGTCGCGTACCGGAAGGAGGAGTGGGCGCCGTTCGAGAAGGGCTAAAGGTGCAATTCGAAACCGATGCTTACCCTGACCATAGATTCGATGCGGTTGTGAGTAAAGTAAGTCCAGTTCTGGATTCGAAGTCACGAACCCTCATGGCTGAGGCAAAAGTGCCGAATCACGAAGGGCTCTTGAAGCCGGGGATGTTCGTCCGAATCACGGCGGTCGTCGCCGAGGCGTCGCCTACAGTGATGGTGCCACAGGCGGCGGTTCTTTCCTATGGAGGCTTGAGGAAAGTCTTCGTCGTGCGCCCTGACGGCGATGTGAATGAACGAGTTGTAGAAGTAGGTCATGAGACGGAGGGTCGGGTCGAAGTGTTGGGCGGCACTGTCAGTGAGGGGGACTTGGTTGCCACGAGTCTTCTGGAACAGCTTCGTGAAGGTGCCCGAGTCCAAATAACACGCAAATAAGCAAGCGAGGTCAACCGTGCAAAAGCTCGCCGAAATCTGTATTCGAAGACCCGTTTTCGCGACGATGCTCATCGTTTCGTTGTTGGTTCTGGGTATCTCTTCTTACTTTCGTTTGGGAGTTGATCTCTACCCGGACATTGACATCCCAACCATCACCGTCACAACAGTCCTTCCGGGAGGCTCACCAGAGGAAATCGAATCAACCGTTAGCAAGCCGATAGAGGAGGCGGTGAATACCGTTGATGGTATTGAGGATCTTCGTTCTGTCTCAGCAGAAGGGATCAGTCAGGTCATTATCGGTTTTGTTCTCGAGAAGAATGCAGATGTTGCGGCTCAGGAGATTCGAGACAAAGTCAATCGAATCTTGGGCGAACTGCCGGAGGATGCAGACATGCCTTTTGTCGAGAAGCTGGACATCGATGCATCTCCCGTTCTCTCTATAGCCGTTTCCAGCGCACAGCCTTTGCGTGAGATGACGAAGCGTATGGACGACATTTTGAAGAAGAATCTCGAATCTCTTCGTGGTGTTGGGCAGGTCCGCTTCATCGGTGATCGCAGGAGGCAAATACAGATATTCCTCAGCGTTGACAAGTTGGCAGCTTACAACCTAACCATTGATCAGGTTCGGACAGCGCTTCGCTCGCAAAATGTAGAGGTCCCGGGAGGGAGGTTAGATCAAGGCAGCCGAGAGTTGACCGTGCGTACGATGGGGCGAATTGAGGATCCAAGAGGATTTAACAATATCATCGTGGCACAGGTGGAGGGGGCACCTGTGCGGATCTCGGTCTTGGGTCGAGTGGTTGATGGCGTGGAAGAGCCCAGGACATACGCACGGCTTAATGGCCGGAATGCCATTGTACTGGAAATCCGCAAGCAATCGGGTACTAACACTGTTGAAGTAATCCACCGCGTGAAGGATAGGGTGGCAGAACTCTTGGGTGAATTGCCACCCGACTACGAGATTCAATACGTTAGAGATCAGTCGGACTTCATCGAGGCTTCGTTCGAGGCCGTTCGAGGGCACTTGATCCTGGGGGTGTGCTTCGCGGCTTTTGTGGTCTTCCTTTTCATCCGCAACATCCGACCCACCCTGATCGCTGCGCTCGCGATTCCTACTTCGATTATC
>JAUWTT010000436.1 GCA_030614585.1 Acidobacteriota bacterium | reverse complement strand
GGAACTCACTGGTTCCAACTCAATGATCAGGTCGCCACTGGTCGCCGCGACGGGGAGAACTACCAAATCGGATTCCTGGATATCTGTGATAACCCATACCCGGAGATGATCGGGGCGAGTCGCAGAGTCGGGAGTCAGCTCTACCAACTTCGTGCGGGCAGAAGATAAAGGGACGATCCGGTCGGCGAACGGCTCATGGGACGGAATGGGCGATTCTTGTTCGTGAATCTGATCCTTGAGCCGGGACCCGCACAGATCTGCTCCCTACTTCGGCATATTATGGCAGGGGTGCTCGGGGAAAGAGATCCGGGTTGTCTGTGAACAACGCGTCCACACCAAGGTCATACAGGAAGTATGACATCTCCGCTGAAGCCGAATCGAACTGGGCGAGCACATGCGTGCTGTTAAAGGTGTAAGGCGTCACCGTCAACCCAATGTCGTGAGCCCGCTTGACGATCTCTGGATCACGGTGGAGAAGGTGTTTCGAAGGACCAATACCGCCGGCAAACTCCTTGACTCGCCGAAGTCCCTCACTCGAAAGCCAGGAACTGTCCATCTCCTGGTTCACCAAAAACACCAGGGGGAGTTGACATCCCAGCTCATTCTTCAGCCTTCTCAGGATATCTTCATCAAAAGACTGCACAATCACTGGAGTTTTCTGGTCTTGACCGGGTTGGTCGAGTTTATACTCTCGCAGGGTCTCAAGAAACAGCTCCTCGAAACTGGTTCCAAGGTCCCTATAAAGTTTTGGGTCTTTCAACTCAGGAAACAGCCCGCTTCGACCGCGTATCAGCTCGATTGCTTCTTTAAAAGTCGGAATAGTCGCACCCGCAGATTCTGACCCAAACCAGGAACCGGCATCGAGCTGTTTGATTTCAGCGAGGGTAAAATCGTTGACCAGCCAAATCCGCCGTTCGACTCCGTCTAGAACGACATCCCGGAATCTATCGGGAAACACCTCTTCCACATTAGTCGTACGATCCAGTATTGGATCGTGAAGGCAGACGAGGACACCATCCTTGGTGACCTGCAGATCCTGTTCGACATAGTCGGCTCCCTGCGCAATAGCCAGTTCGTAGGCCGCCAAAGTATGCTCTGGGGCATAGGCCGAGGCTCCCCGGTGAGCCACCAGAATCTTCTCTCCCTCGGCTAGAGCGACAGAGGACAACAGGAAGGTTGTAAACAGGAGTAGGACATAGACTCTTTTCCAACTCACTCTTTCCGCACGCGTTCCGTTCATCAGTACCTCTCAGCCGACATTCCCCATATCAAGATTGAAACCGTTAAAGATGGCATGCTGTTTCGATTCTAAGCGATATCTTTCGTCCTTTTCAGCTTGCAGCGAGGGACTCCTGTCTTTGCTGCCTTAAAACAACCATCCTCAACCAGTGTATCAGTGATTTTCCGAGTCTGACGCTTCTTTTGGAAAGCGAACTGCTGCAAACAAGCTAGCGGACACGTACCATCTGGGATAGCATCCGGCCATGAGGAATTACCAATGATCAGAAGTTCGCTTTCATTCTTCGTGGGCCTCTTCTTATTTGCCTCATGTGCACCTACTCTGACCGACCCCATCAAGCTCGAGAGTGGGCGTGTGTCAGGAGTCGCCTCTTCAGACGGCGCAGTACGAGTGTATAAAGGCATTCCGTTTGCCGCACCGCCGGTGGGTGATTTGCGTTGGAAACCTCCCCAGCCTGTAGAACCGTGGGAGGGCGTCAAGCGATGCGAGCAGTTCGGTCCGCGATGTCCACAACCTCCGCACGCCGAGGACTCCTTCTGGAATACGCGTGAATGGGTGGACAAGACTGAGCAGAGTGAGGATTGTTTGTACTTGAACGTATGGACTGCGGCGAAAACGCGCGGCGATAAACTGCCGACCATGCTTTGGATACACGGCGGCGGATTGACATCCGGTTCTGCTTCGCAGCCTCTGTATGACGGGACGAAGATGGCACGGAAAGGGGTAGTCGTTGTTACGATAAACTACCGTGTAGGACCATTTGGGTTCCTGGCTCATCCTGAGTTGTCGCGTGAATCCGAACATGGATCATCCGGCAACTATGGCGTTCTCGACCAGGTAGAGGCACTGAAGTGGGTCCAGCAGAATATTGTGGAATTCGGTGGCGACCCTGGCAGGGTAACGATTTTCGGTGAATCTGCCGGTTCCCGGAGCGTCTGTTCTCTCTTGGCGACTCCTCTCGCGAAAGGTCTGTTCCAACGTGCAATCGGTCAAAGCGGCGGCGGATTCGGCGCGATGAGTTATCTAAAGGAAGACCAGCCTGGGTTGCTTGCCGCGGAAAAGGCCGGTCTGGCATTTGCGAGGGCAGCCGGAGGAGAAGAAGCGCCTGCTCCGCTCGAAACGTTACGTTCTCTTTCGGCCAACCAAGTGCTGGCAACTCTCAAGAAGACGCCGAACGTCCGGCCACAAATCATCGTTGATGGTTGGGTGTTCCCAGACGAAATCCACACCATCTTCGAACAGGGCAAGCAGAGCCGAGTCGATGTCATTCTAGGCTCAAACGCGGACGAGGGAACATCAATATTCGGTGGAATGGGGCCCATGACCGCCGAACAATTTCGAGATATGGTCCAAAGACAATATGGGCAGTTTACCGATGAGTTCTTTAAAACGTATCCAGTCAACAGTGACGATGAAGTTCGGGATGTGCTCCTGGCAAGCGTTCGAGACGGCTGGTTTACCTGGCAGATGCGGACCTGGGGACAGCTGATGTCCACCGTCGATGCTAAAGCGTACTTGTACTACTTCACCAGAGTACCGCCGATTCCGGAAAGCGAGAAGTATGGTGCGTACCATGCAGCAGAACACGTATATATTGTGGGCAATTTGGATAACACATCGTTCACGCCTGAACCTGCGGACCGGCAACTGTCTAAGACAATGATGGACTATTGGACTAATTTTGCCAGAACAGGAGATCCGAATGGCGAATCATTGGTCGAATGGCCACCCTTTGAAACTGATACAGAGTACTACATGGAACTGGGCGACGAAGTTCGGGTTGGTCAACATTTACTAAAGAAAGAGTGTGACTTCTTCTACAGGTACAATGAATCCAAACGAGCACAGCCATAGCTGGACAGTATCCGTTCTTCGACAAGTCAAGGATGTTGTCAGACTCAAAACCAGCAAGGCGAAAGCTTGAGTCCAAGATCAGAAAACAGGCTGAAAAGATGCCGCATTTCCCTGGGTGGGTTGTATATTCAGAAATGGCTGTTTAGCAGGAGTTATTCACAGACCTCCCCGGGGAGAATCGATCTTAAGGAGTTCACAATGCACAAGAAACCTTATCTCCTCGTAACCATGACGATGGGTCTCTTGCTGTCCGCACCCTTGCTTTTCGGAGAGAAAATACCTGTTCCGACCAATCTGATCCGGGTAGTGGACGGAAAAAAGGACTATGGGGCCCCCGGTTTGACCCACCCCATTGTGGATGGAAGACTGGATGACCATTGCTGGAAAAAGGCAAGCCGCATTACTGCTTTCCATGCGATAGATGGAAGGTATGGCAATGCTCAAGAGACTGAAGTCTACCTGCTTTATAACGACCAGGAGGCCTGGCACGAAAAGGGAGCCTGGAGACTCCATCTTGGGTTCAAATGCTACAACTCGCAGATGGAGAGAGTGAAACGAATCGGGGGGTATTACAGGGACGCCTTCTACCCGGATAGAGAGGCAATAAACAAGATCCGCAGCAGGCCTCTCGCATTTTTCATTGTCGAGGGCAAGGAGGTGTTCCCCCACTGGGAGTACTTCTCCTTGCCGTACGATGACCACTGGGTCCAGGAACGGGCAACCTTTGTGGACGAGATAATGGGTAGAGAGCCATCCGTGGGGGACAGTATCACCCTGCAGTTGAACCGAAGAAACGGTGTCCACAACGAGAACAGCGAGTGGAAAGGAACACTGGTTTTCGGGGAGGCAACGGACCCAGTCTGCAGAATACTCAATTTCGGCGATCTGACCATGGGAAGTAACTCGGCAGAACTCGAGGTACTAAACAACAGCAGTCAACCGCGGACTGTTTTGGCGACCGTAAA
The DNA here is from genome assembly GCA_030614585.1 of Acidobacteriota bacterium. Classification (GTDB taxonomy): domain Bacteria; phylum Acidobacteriota; class UBA6911; order RPQK01; family JAPXNP01; genus JAUWTT01. Next base: position 308 of record JAUWTT010000436.1, on the reverse strand, counting down.
AATATATCCTCTGAAAGATGTGGTTTATGACTACCAACTATACCGTTTTGTGACACTCGAAAGCCTTGACTTGGCTGGTGATCCCTACTCGTTCTCAACCCAAATAGAACTCCAGGAAAGCAAGGGAAAGAAGACGGCCGCGTCATACCAAATAAGAGAGGAGGGTGAGCACTACATTACTGTTGAGTTCTCCTGTCCTGAGAGCGATACGGTATATCTTCGCACCGGCTTTCTTTTCACCGTTGCGGCCAATAGGAAAGAACTCTCGGAGCTCAAGACTCAGCTGGAGAAGCTCGACGAAGAGCTCG
>JAUWTT010000117.1 GCA_030614585.1 Acidobacteriota bacterium | reverse complement strand
GGTCTTGGGTCTTGGGTCGTGGGTCTTGGGTCTTGGGTCTTGGGTCTTGGGTCTTGGGTCTTGGGTCTTGGGTCTTGGGTCTTGGGTCTTATAAGAATTGTCCTGTTTTGCGGAGATGGGTTGTCAAGTCAAAAAACGAAGAGAATCCAAATTCCGATGATTTCTCCCTTCCCTTTGCTACCTTCGGGTTCTTGGTGTGAGAATAAATTCATTTCACGCAAAGGCGCCAAGTGCGCTAAGGGGGTTTGTTTCACGCAAAGACCGCAAAGGGCAAAGACATATGTAAGGTAGGTTCTCGATTACGATAACGAGCATCCTCCTTCGCTCTTCGAGCTACGGCTCGGCAGCACGAGCAGGAGCACGAATGAAGATACCAAGACCAAAGACCCCGTTTAAAGATCACCGACAACCGATTACCTCTTCCACCTTGACCTCCCCGCCCTACTGCATTAGGTTCAGACGATCATGCATCGTTTTTGGACTCTGCTCCGCAAGACTGGCCCCGCTCTCATTCTGGCAGCCGTAGTGCTGGGCCCGGGTAGCCTGACTCTGAGCACAATCGCCGGCTCCCGCTATGGATACCGCCTGCTTTGGGTGGTCGTCCTGGCAACTCTCTTCATGATTGCGTACACGATGATGTCCGCTCGGATTGCTCTGGTAACGAAAACAACGCTGCTCGAAGCAGCGCGACGTAGATATGGCCGCCGGCCGGCTGCCATTGGCGGGATCTTCGGGTTCCTGTCCATTGTCGCGTTTCAAGCCGGCAACAGTGCGGCTGTCGGCTTTTCAGGACACGCCCTTTTCGGATCTGATCCCAGGCTCTGGGTCCTACTGATCTCCTTGCCTGCTGTCGTTTTGATCTGGTCCCCAAACCTCTACACTAAGCTGGAACTGTTGGTGCGCGCCGTTATCCTCCTGATGATTACAGGTTTCGTCGGAACCCTGGTCATCGTTGGCACAAATACCACCGAAGCGATCAAGGGACTGGTGCCCACCTTCCCCGATCAAGCAGCAGTCTTCCTGGCCCTGGGGATGTCAGCAACAACCTTTTCGATTGCAGCTGCGGCTTATCAGAGCTACTTGATGAGAGAAAAGAGCTGGGGGCCCGACGAACTGTCGACTGAAGGGGTCGATTGTCTTCTCGGGATTGCCATCCTCGGAAGCATCTCTGCCGTGGTTTTATTGACGAGTGCTGGAGTTCTGGGTCACATTCAGACTGAAGTTCTTTCGGCTCAGACGATGGCTCTCCAGCTGGAACCTGTGTTTGGGTCTGCGGCCTTCTACCTCTTCACTTGTGGATTCTTTCTCGCTGCGTTCTCTTCGCTCGTTGTGAACCCGCTCATTGGGGCGGCTCTTCTAGTAGACGGCTTTGGACGCGACTGCTCCATGTCTGGAAAACCGGTTCGAAAATGGGCGACTCTGATCCTGGCAATCGGTTGCATCATAGCGGCGCTCTTCGGGCAGACTCCTCTTGAGCTTCTTCGGGTCGCCCAGGCTCTCGCGATCGTTGCCTTCCCCGTACTCGGTTTCTTGATATGGGCGCTCGCCCGGGACCGCAGCGTGATGGGATCGCATCGAAACTCGATCTGGCTCGACGTCTTCGCCGGGGCAGGCTACCTCACGATCATTGGGATCTGCCTAAACTATCTCCGGCAGCTGATAGGTTGACACGAAGCCAGATGTAACTAAGAATGCCAATTCGTTTGTTCGTAATCCAGAAAGGCGGAACTGGTGAGTCAATTGATAAAACCGAACCAAGGTGGCATTCTTGAGAATGTAACTGGTTACCATTGGTTAGTCGTCATCATCGCTTCGTGCGGCTGGCTTTTCGACTGCATGGACCAGCGGATCTTTATCCTTTCTCGAGAATCAGCCCTCACCGAACTCCTCGGAAGTAGCGAGGCTGCCCAAGCTACGATCAAACAGTACATTGGCTACGCCACCACTTCTATGATCCTGGGGTGGGCCACTGGCGGGATCATCTTTGGAATGATGAGTGACAAGGTGGGTCGTGTCAAAACGATGGTGATCACGCTACTCATTTACTCCAGCTTCACTGGCCTTTCAGGCCTTTCGCAGACATGGTTAGACTTCACAATCTATAGGTTTCTGGTGGGCCTTGGTGTGGGCGGGATGTTTGGGGCCGCAACCACACTGGTGGCTGAAAGCGTTCCCAGCAAGTTCCGGTCCATGGCGCTCGGATCACTGCAGGCTTTATCGGCCATGGGTAATGTTTTTGGCTCAGTCATCAGTTACTGGATCCAACCAGGTGCCGCGGACCTTCTTTTCGGCTATGCAGGGTGGAGGGTTCTCTTCTTCGTAGGCATCCTTCCGGCGCTTCTCGTGATCCCCATAGTCACCGTCCTCAAGGAACCTGATGCATGGAAACAGGCAAAGGCCGCAGCGCGTGCAGGCGCTCAAACCAAACATATTGGCTCTCCAACTGACCTCTTCCGATCCCCCCGGTGGCGAAAAAACACCATAATCGGGCTATGCCTCGGCGTATCGGGAATGATAGGTCTGTGGGGAATCGGGTTCTTCTCGCCTGAATTGATTACGACGGCCCTCAGTGGAGAATCCCAGCAGGTGATCGACCAGGTTCGAGCGAAGGCAACGGCTCTTCAGGACGTAGGGGCATTTCTGGGGATGTTTGCCTTCACTTTCATGGCGACATTCGTCGGTCGGAGGCCGGCCTTCCTGGTCGCTTTCGCGGCCTGTCTAGCCATAACCATGTTTGTGTTCAACTCGCTTAACTCTGCTTCTGACGCGTATTGGATGCTCCCGATGATGGGAGCAGCCCAGTTGGCCGTCTTTGCGGGATACTCGATCTATTTTCCCGAACTCTACCCGACGAGATTACGTGGCACGGGCGTAGGCTTCTGTTACAACACCGTCCGGTATCTGGCCGCACCGGCCCCGATCCTCCTAGGGTACCTAAGTACCAGTATGGGTATTAGAAGTGCCGCCTTCGTCATGTCGTTCGTTTACGTGTTGGGAATGGTGGCCTTGATCTGGGCGCCGGAAACCAAGGGTCAGCCGCTACCTGAGGATTAATCCGAAACTTCCGGTCCCTCGAATCAATCGTCGCCAGGACGGCGACTTGCCGGCTGGAAGAGGGTGTCGCGTAACTCGCCAGAATGCAAGAGACACAGTCAAGTCAAATTCTGCCTATTCCACTCGTTAAGAACTCTTCTCCGACTGCTGTTTTTGAATCCAAGCCAGCCACAGAAGACCGGGAACCAAGGTCAGCACCGCCATTCCCCAAGTCACACCCGCTATCCCAAGTGGCGTGTCAAGGAGCGATCCGACCAGGGCGGCACCTCCTGCACTGACCAGAGTGAACATGGCCAACTCGGTTGCAAACACACGGCCTCGAATCTCAGCAGGTACTAACTGCAGCAGCAACTGGGTCGAAAAAACCCATATGATCCCGCCTCCGAGCCCCTGGAGAAAGGTTCCGAAAAGGGTGATGGAGAAACTCATCAGAAAGGCACATAAAGCCAAGCCGAGAGCCCCGAAAAGATACCCACCGGCTATCGATAGTCTCAGTGGACGGTCCCTGTCTCCGATAAAGCGTCGCACTATGAGAGCTCCCAGGCCAGTCCCCACCCCGGTGAACGCGAACATCAGCCCCAGCCCGACTCCTCCGGCTATCCCAATCACAAAAACCTGTTTCGCAATGGCCACCTTGACAATGTCAAAGGTTGCTCCGAGGAATAGGCCGAGAGCCGCTTTATGGAGCGTTATGACGAAGATGTCTCTATTGTGAGCCAGATACCTCAGACCCTCGACATATTGCCTGAAGCCGGCGGACAGACTCTTCGCGGAAGAGCTGACATCGGGCTTGACCCTCAGCTTGACCTTCGAAATCAGAAGGGCAGAGAGGCCAAAGGTAAAGGCATCGATGATGAAGGCCGGGTAGATTCCGAACAATCCCGCCACAAGTCCTCCCGCCGCCGCTCCGAACGCCAACATGACTGACCATGTAGCAGCTCCAAGAGTGTTTGCAGCCCCCAACTCAGCCTTGGAGACAATATCGGGAAGAATGGCGTTGCGCGCCGGAAAGAAGAAGCCACTCAAACCCAACTGCACCGCAGTCAGCGAGTAGAGCAACCAAATGTGACTCGGCTCCGTCACCAGGAGAAATCCCAGTACGGTTAAACCGCGGAGTACATCGGTGATGATCAAGACGGACCTGCGGTTGAAGAGGTCCGCTACCACGCCGGCTACGGGGCTGACGAGAAATGGCGCCAGCATCCGGACAACGAAAAGTGATCCAACGGCCAGCCCCGAGCCCGTAAGCTCTGCTACAAGGGTCGCGGAAGCGATTAGATTGAACCAATCACCCAGAAGACTAACGATCTGTCCGAACCAGAGGAAGCGGAAGTCTACATTCTGTCTAATCAGTCGACTGTACTCGCCCTTCAAGCTTCCCTCGCTGGGAGCGAACGAGCACGATCTCCGCTCCTACGTCTAAAATCTGAAGACCTCCTCACAACACCTTCGAAGAACACATCAAAGGGAAAACGACACTCCGTTCCAAAACCCTTCCCAAGAGTGAGATTGATTTCCTACCTATTAATGAGCTTCTGGATTTCCTCAGGGAAGTCGAAGGTTTCCACCGGAATATCGACGTTTTGCTCAACTTCATCATACGAGAACTCGAGGTCGATACTGCCCCCCATGTCAACCGATACTCTGTGGGCTATCATGGCTCCGTCAACCTCTCTGTAATCCTCGAGCTTCGAACTTGCCTTTCGCCACGCGACTCCGCAGCCCTAAAACTGCATCTCCCCCAATGGCCGTAAAATAGCCTCTCAAGACTTCACTGGCGGAAGGTGGTCCGCTCTCGCAACCAATTAACAGTGCCAAAAGTCCAGCCGCCAAGACCGTTCCAATCCAGACCTTTCGTGTCAATTCCATCTAGATCCTCCTCCCCAGAAGAGTCGTGTTCGAGTGCAGTGAAGTATCAACGATCAAGGCCCACCCCAACGGCTCCACGAACTTCTCCCGTACTATTCTGCTTGCTAAGGCGGGACAGGACAAGCTTCAAATCAGTTTGCACTAAGAGAAGGATCAGACATCGCGTGGGGCCCCCTTCGATTCCTGCTGCGATTTGGAAACGCTGAACCGTGAGTAGTTGGAAAACTGAAGGAGTCTATCCAATAGGATACTGAAGTCACGAAAGTCGCTATCTGTTTGGATATCTATTCATCCCGCGAGTCGGTGTTCTCATAGCCAGGGCCGACCCACTAGAAGAAGGCCACGTCCCGCAACTCATTACTTTAAAGACAGTTAGTAGAAACACGGGCCAACATTTCAAGATATCTCAAAGCATTGGAACAGGAGTTGCGATTACTTAAATGCATCAGCACTCAGTTCGGAAAGGAGAGTTCCATGATGAGAGCATTAGAATTGGCCAAGAGGCCTGTTTATCGGTCACACTATTCAGTTTTCCGTTTCGGCATCTTCCTGCTGGGATCGTTGCTAGCTCTGGAATGCGTGGCCCTTGGCGAGGAAAAAGAGCGCAAAGCGTGGGGGTATGGCTTTGCGTCAGTCGGAGCCGCTTACTGGCCGGGCTGCGGTGGAGAGGGAATGGTGCACTTTGGTGGCGGAGGGGAAGGGCTCCTGGCTGGGGGACTCGGTGCGGCCTTTGAACTCGGATATCTCTCCAGTTTTGACGGTCACGGAATTGGTGTTCTTTCACCAGGAGTCATTTACGCATTCAATCGAGAAAAGAAGACTGTCCCTTTTGTAACCGGAGGCTACACACTGTTCTTTAGGAGCGGAACTGCTCACGGCGTCTTCTTTGGAGGGGGAGTGAATAAGTGGATTGGCGACCGCTGGGGCATCCGAATTGAAGGCCGCGATCAGGTCTATGTGGAGGGGAACACACACTTCCTGGAAGCCCGAGTCGCCTTCATCTTCCGCTGATCAATAACTTGATGGCACTCGGTGGAGGGATGTTGGTCGTTTTTCTACAGGATGAAGCACAAAGAGCAGCCCAACCACCGCTCCTACTCAGGATTCGCGGTTTGCCCCCGCTTTCATGTATTGCCGCTTTCGATCGATTCGGATATCCTCCTGTGAAACAGAGTCACGAGAGGTCCGCAAAACATGAAAGAGCCAAAATTGGCAACGCTGGATGGGCCTTTAAAAGGGCGCGTCTTTGCGCTGAAAAACAAGCTGCTCTTGATCGGACAAGAAGTTTCCTGTGACATCCATTTATCTGACACCTTGGCCTCCCGCCGACACTGCGAAATCATCAGAAACAAGGATCAATTTGAAGTGCGGGATCTTGGCAGTACCAACGGCACGTTCGTAAACGATAAGCCGGTCAAACACCAGCGACTCAAACACGGCGATGTACTGGCGGTGGGCACTTCTCATTTTGTCTTTCTCGAATCAGGGCAACCTCCCGGCCCAAGCGCTGTGCTCATGGATGAAGAAGCGCCAATCTCAAGATCGTCCTATCTTCTGCCGCATGAGGATGTCGTTGACCTTCAGGAAAAGGCCTGGTCACTATCAACCGATCCAGGAGAGCGAAAGACTCGGGCTCTTGAGGCACTCCTGAAAATCAGCCGGCTCGTCGCTTCCGTTCGCAGCCTCACCAGACTCAAAACACAGTTGCTCGGACTGATTCTCGAGATGATTCCTGCCGAACGGGGAGTGCTCATGCTCGTGAACGGTACTGAAAACTTCACGACCGGCTATGCCCGCTCCAAGGCGATCCTGGAGGAATCGGTTCCAGTCAGCCGCACCATAATAGACAAAGTTCTCAAAGAGCGAACTGCAATTTTGAGCAATCACATTCTCCAGAGCGAGTTCCGCCGAAGCAAAAGCCTATATTCGGCGGGAGTCGAATCAGTGCTGTGTGTGCCGTTAGTTACAGGAGACAAAATCCTGGGACTCATCTACCTTGAGACAAGAAAGCAAAAGGGCTTCGACGAAGACGACCTCCATTCACTTGCAACAGTGTCCGGCATCTCCGCCCTTGCATTCGAGAACAGCAGGCACTTTGAATGGCTGGAAGAGGAAACGGAAAGACTTCGCGCCGATCTGGAGCTGAAACACGACATGGTAGGCGAGAGCCCGCCAATGCAGGAAGTGTACAAATTGATCTCGCGCGTCGCCACAACCGACGCAACCGTTCTAATTGACGGCGAAAGTGGAACCGGCAAGGAACTTGCGGCCCAGGCAATACATCGAAACTCCCCTCGCGCATCCTGTCCTTTTGTGGCTATTAACTGTGCGGCTATCAGTGAGTCGCTACTCGAGAGTGAGCTCTTCGGGCACGAAAAGGGGGCTTTTACAGGAGCCCTTTCGCTGAAAAGGGGCAAACTGGAAATCGCTGACCGGGGAACTCTTTTCCTCGACGAAGTTGGAGACCTGGCCCCTCCTCTTCACACGAAGATCCTCCGTTTCCTCGAGGACAAGGAGTTCGAGCGAGTCGGAGGAACCAGACCAATACGCGTGGACATCAGGCTTATTGCAGCAACAAATCAAGACTTGGGCAAAGCCATCGGGCGGGGAGACTTTAGAGAAGATCTCTTCTACCGTCTCAATGTTGTTTCTCTGACAATGCCGCCTCTCAGGAATCGGCGTGAGGATATCCCTCTTCTGACTCAATACTTCGTATCCAAGTTTAATGGACGAGGCGGGCGTGTCGTCGGGGGCGTCTCTGAAGAAGCGATGACCTTGCTCAGAGGAAATGAATGGCCCGGCAATGTTAGAGAACTCCGAAACGTACTCGAACGGGCAGTTGTGCTTGGCTCGGAAAGTGTGATCATTCCTGAAGACCTTCCGAAAACGATCTCCGGCCATGCCCCAAGTGCGGCTCCTCCCGGTCAGTTTCACGAGGCCATTCGGTTCGCAAAGAAGGAACTGATCCTCAATGCCGTGCGTCAGGCAAACGGAAACCTCACCAAAGCGGCTCAGATTCTCGCACTTCAACCCACCTATCTGCACCGATTGATTCGTAATCTCGATCTCAGGGAAGAAATCACGAATCGATTCAAGAAGTGATGCCGAGAGGTGGCCTGTCCTCCGAAGCCTTGGCGAAGGAGGATAATCGGCCTGTCCTCCATAGCTTTAGCGAAGGAGGATGATCAGTAATCGGGGTGATCGGTGACTCAGCCCCCAGTTCCCAGTTCAGCCCCGCCCCACGGGGCGATATGTGTGGAGCCCAGGGCGAGTGCCCGACGAAGGAGGGCCAGCCCTGGGTTGTACCGTCCATAGAAACCTGAGTCCGGAGGACGGTATGAATGCTACAGCCACCGGCATCCGCGGTAGTCACCCTGGCTCAGTCAAGCGAGAGCCACCTGTAAATCCGCCGTATGCTAAACTTTTAGGAGTTCCACCGTTAGCAAGAGACCGGATAGAGCGGAAAATCTACACCTAAGAAGGGACCTGACTCGACTCAGGTCTGCTCTGGTGCTGACAACTCGGGAGGAGCGGGCGCTACCTTCCGCGGGGTTGCGATTCTATGGCCCGTAAAGAAAGAATTTTCACTAATAAGAAAAGGCGAGTCTATCGGAAGCATATCTCTCGAGGTGAGGAAATTTTCGGTGGGTGTTTCATCTGTTTCCTTGTACTTGCGGGAGTATGGTTTGGATTAAGAGGGGACGATTTTGACCCGGGCGAAAGAGACATCTCAATGTCAATCATGGAAGAGAGCCGAGTCGAGGACACTCTCTACCGCAGTCCGTTACAGAGATGGTCTGATCCAGCGCAGGGCGGATCGCCAACTCCGGCATATCAGCTCGGAATCTTCCCTGCATCGATCCTGGAAGACGGTTGGGTCCCTTCGTCCAGACCTCAAAGGTTTAACGAGTCGAATCTATTCGAGAAGATCAACGGAGCTGCGCCGCAATACTTCCAATATGGATTCAACGCTCTGCACTTCCTGTCTATCGAGAAGTCGCAAGCAGAGCTTGAGATCAATATCGAACTGTATGACATGGCACAGTTTCCCAATGCCCTTGGAATCTTTGCAGCTCAAAGAGACGATGACCAAGACCTGGAGGAGCTGGATGGCGCCCACTTTTACCGTACGGCGGCAGGAGCATTGGGGCTATTCGACAGATTCTATTTCAAGCTGACGGGTAACCAGAACACGGAACCGGTTCGAGAGAAGGCGCTCCAGCTCGTGAAAGCAATTTGCGAGATTCCGAGCTACTCGGATCAATCATCGACGCTCTTTGCCGTTTTTTCGGAGTCTTTGGGGATTCCGTTTCAGCGAATCGTGTACGAGAAGAGTGATGTGTTTCAGTATGATTTCGCCCACGATTTCTGGTTCGCCAGGC
>JAUWTT010000252.1 GCA_030614585.1 Acidobacteriota bacterium | reverse complement strand
TGCAGCCATGTCCCCCGCCGGGGAACTGAGCAGCACAGGGTACTGTCTTGCTGAACCGGGACGTGAATACCTGGTTTTTCAGCCCGGCAATCCGGGGATCTTCTCCGTGGATCTACGCGATGTTCCCGGCAAGTGCACAGTTGAGTGGTTCAGTGTCATATCGCAGATTTCGCTCGCAGGTCATGACGTAACCGGAGGTGGGCGCCGCACCTTTTCAACTCCTTTTGGTGATCCTGCCGTCCTGCATCTCAAGTGTGTATCAGTCGAATAGCATGGGTTGTTCAAACCAGCCGTGCACAGTCCAACGAAGTAGCTTCAGTTTATCCGTGAGGCTGAACTGATCCCAGTCTCACTGGTTCGCCACTCCCTGTCCCGGCGAATCGCCGGCAGATTCCTCGATACTGAACTTGTCAAGAGCGTCAAAGTTGAGTTCGATTCCGAGACCGGGTTTATCCGGGAGACGCAGGCTCCCCTCCTCCATTTCCAGGAGGAGCTCTACCAGCTCGGCTCTGAGTTGTGAGTCACACAAATGAGAGGGCAGGAATTCGATGAAAGGGCAGTGAGGCAAAACCGCGGCGAGATGAGCCGCCGCTGCGATCCCAATTGCTGTCTTCCAGCAATGGGGGACAACCAAGCGCCCACGATCCTGCGCAAGGTTACAGACGCGCATCGCCTCTGTCAGGCCTCCGACTCTGCCGATGTCGGGCTGCACAACGTCAATCTGGCCCTTGTCCATTAGATCGATAAACTCGAAGCGTGTAGTCTGCCACTCCCCGGCGGCGATTCGCATAGGGGCTTCGCGGGCGAGGAAAGCGTATCCTTCCAAGTTGTCGATCCGCAAAGGAGTCTCCACAAAGAAGATATCGAGTCCCTCCCACTTGGAGATTGTCCTCAACGCGCTCTTGGCGTCATACCAGAGGTACTGGACATCAACCATCAGGGTGAACTCGGGACCTACTGCGCGGCGGCAGTCCCGGATGATATCAGTCATTTCTTCGTCGGTACCCTGTAGCCCTTCGTGGTTATAAGGCCCGCCAAGTGTGCATTCCAGCTTAGCCGCTTCGAAGCCATACTCGGCGGCTCGGTTGGCCCAGGCAACCAGTGAGTCTCCATACTCTTGAACAGTGCCTCCGCTCGGCTGTAAAGAGGCATAAGGGGTGATGCTCTCCTTGAGGGCCCCTCCCAACAGCTTGTAAACGGGGAGCCCCAGTGCTTTGCCCTTGATATCCCACAATGCCATATCGATTGCGCCCATTGCGCAAATCACAGGTCCTCTGCGACCGCTCATAGCCGTTGAAGTGTAGAGAGTCTCCCAGATGGCGCTAGTGTCCAGGGGGTCCCTGCCAATCAGAAGTTCTTTCACACCTTGAGCCATCGAATGACTGCCTGGCGCTTCTATTGCGGCTTTTGCCAACCAGGGTCCCGTATCAGTTTCCCCGACACCAAAGATTCCTTCATCCGTCCGCACGATGACGATCAAGTCATCCTGGGCTGATGAAGTCGCGTCTTCGCGAAGTCCAGGATCCACAACAATATGGCACTCGACGTCAGTGATTTTCATTACGTCAAACCACCTCTCTTTCAGGCTCGTTGCCTAAATGAAGTTTCGGGAGAACATAACGCAATCGCTAGGAAGTTGCTCTTCCGCGAGCAGTCTATCTGAGCTGACAAAACGCGTAAAGGGGTTGGAGAGGCCCGATCATCTCAGCAATTCAACTCAACGACGCATGTCTCCCGGTTGGCTAGAGCTCGGCGGTGATGAAGCCGAAGAAGCGAGAATTTACGCTCCCTCTGGGGGCCACCTTCGGCCATGTCCGGGGCGATCACCTCAATGGCTGAAACGAAGAATGCCCGTGTCTTACTTGGGTCTTGGAGCTTGGGATTTGGGACTTCCGAAGGCTTGGGAGTGCGGGAGTCCTCTCAGTATTCCTGAGATGCAGTGAATCCCGCCATTGTGTAAGAGAGCGTGCTGAGAAAACACCGGGACGACAGTGTACGAGTCAGGAAGGGAAATCTTTAACTGCTTGAAGATCGAACGTTCGAACTCACGAAGGCCAAATTCCGGAACGAAGAAAGTCTTGTCGATCAAGAGCCCGTTCACATAACTAATCCCGGACCAGGCAGCATGCGCTCCCGTGTTTGCATCGATTCTAGGTACCCGAATCACGTGGAAGCCGATCTCTTGCAGCTTCTTGATCCTATCTTCAATGCGTTTTTTCTTCTTCGCGCTAGGCTCTACGAACTGGCTCTCGATCACGGCCAAGTGATTGACAATCCACTCACGTTCGGACTGAACCTCCAAAGCGGCTTTCACCCAATCCCCCAGTAGCAACGGTTCGTCCTGAGCCATTCTGACTTGCCCCGCAGGAGAGAGGCATTGGCTCTCATCAGACGGGCACGCACGAGCCACATATGACGCTAGTCGTTGCCACAGTTCCGTATCGATTTGGGAAGTCCACTGGGTTTGAACCTCCCAAATACTGCCAACCACTTCTAAGACCTGTTCTCGCGGGAACTCGTCCTCGGAAGACAACAAAGCTCTAAGTTGCAGCAATTCAACGGGCACTGTCTCAGAAGCCTGAAACCTTTCTATTAGACTGTCCAGGGCTTCACGAGCCAGCTGGACGTCGAAATGCAGTGGCTCGCTCACCAGAGCAATTTTGTCGGCAGGGAGAAAAGAGATGAAATAGTCGACATGAGGGGTGATTTGACTCAGATCAACTGCCAGATCAGCTCCGAATTCCAGTTTCAGAACATATGCGTACTCGGCGGAGGTTAAGCAGCTGCCCCAATAAGTCTTGGCGACATCACCGTAGAACAAAACCAGCTTCTCAGGGTCTTTGGGATGGAGAGCAAACTGAAGGTCACCACCCTCCCAGGAGAGTCTTGAGGAGACAACACCCTCTTCGCTTGCAATCAGTAATCCGAGCGCTTCCTGATAGATTTCTGCGTTTTGGGCTCTCCCTTCATAGAGTCGCCGTGGCACCAGGACTCTTCGCTCCTTGCCCACTCGACCGCTCTTGATGTAGTCCTGTGCCCAGGGCATATACGCATCATTCCCGGTGTTGCGGAGCGTGATCTGGCTGCCGTTCCGCTTGAAATGGAGCAGTTTTGACTTCTCATAAACGTCATCAACCTGGAGATTCTGAAGACGAAGCTGAATCGTTGGAGGCTGTTCAAGCTGATGAAGGACCGATTTGACAATGTCAAGTGTGTCACCGACCCCAAAGCTTCGCTGCGCCACAAACCTTACCGTAGGATACTCAAAGAGTAGTTCTTGTACCGGATAGTCATCGGGATCCGCGCGAAAACCCTCGACCGAGGGCTGGTAGAGAATATGACATTTCCGGCCTTTGATCTCGCGGAGGAGATCTTCGTGAAGAGGTAGACGGCGGGTCTCAAAGAAGGCCTTCAAGTGTTGATTACTATCTGAGCACGCAAAGTTCAGGGCTTGTGGTGCTGCAGACTCTTCAAAAGGCGGCTCAGGAGCAACTTGTCTGATCTCAACCAGTGAAGCTGCCAATTGATCATCAGAGGGGCTCTCCCTCACCCAGCCGTCTTTTGAAGTTCCTGAAGCCCCGATTGTCTCGCCGAAAGAGAAAAGACAGAGCGAATTGCCAGCGGACAATGAAGATACAACGAATGCAACTCCAAACCAGCCGAGTCCAAACAGACGACGCATAGAGAACTCCTTGCGGGCCTCAGGTCGTACCTGTCGATTGGATTTCTCCGCAGGTTTGTTTGGCTCTTGATGGCGTGCCCGAGATCTGGCGCTTTCTTGCCGGCTCGGTTAAACTGGAAATGGAAGTTCTTTGTTGCACGCGCAGCGGAGAATACCCGGAGGGCAGCGAGTACCAGTCGCTGCCCTCACTTATTCAGGACGATTCATAGGCCGTTTCTCGAAATTTAACTCAATCAGAGTCTCCTAGTATCTGGGAATCGGGCTTCAGGTCATCCTGAACTTTTGACTTCCCACAATCTCGAAACCCGTTATTTCAGTACTTTCTATACAATACGAATTGTCCGGAACATGTTTCGTAAAGATTTGTGGGTTTTCGAACAAATTTCGTCAGGAAGGCTATTGGCGCGTGTTGAAAGGTTGCAGGCCTGCCGCTGTGCCGGTGAGACTAGGCCCTTACATGGATTGAACTGACAGTGCCCCCAGCCCGCAGCATCTAATCAATGCCTCGGCCGAAATCGGGAATCCTCAATTGGTCTCCGTTCTTCAGCGCCGACTGATGAGCAACAATCCCTGGGGCTGTGTAGGCGACCGCCTCATATACGTCCACCGTCGGTCTCCGTCCCTCAACGAGAGCCGCGATGAACTCATGTGTCAGGAAGGTGTGAGAGCCCTCGTGGCCGCTGCCGTGGCGAAGTTGCTCCGGAAGCATCTCAGTCGACCACCATTCCGGCTGGTCGTACGGTTCCAGCGACGCACGCTGACGAACATACCCTCCACTGTCCAACTCCTTCAGTTCCCCGCTTCGCACAATCACCGATCCCAGACCATTCTCACTGGGAAAGAAGAAACTCATCTTGTCGCCAAACCACCGGGCACGTTCTCCGCCTCTATGAGCACCCTTCCAGTAGATTTCTACATGAAACGGAGTTCCTCTATCGGTAATGAAGAAGGCAGTCTCATTCCAGAAAGGGTTTTGATAAGGGTTCCCCTTTAGAATCGGATCGTCATCGCCCCAGCCGACACAGGAAACCCGGCTCAGCCTCTCCCCCGTGATTCCAATCAGGTGCGCTGTGCAATGCGTCGGATAGTGCATGGGAGGAAGCCCGTGACGCCAGGTCCATCCGCCTTCCAGAAAATAGAGTTCCTCGAGGCCTGCGTGGTGATACTCGGATTCGACAGAGATCAGCTTCCCAAATTGGCCTTCCTCGTAAAACTTCCGTGCCGAAATCGTAGGCTGCTGATAGTAGCTGGTCTCCGCCATCATAAAGGTCAAGCCAGTGCGCTCGACTGCATCAATCAGCTGCCGGCATTCCTCCAGGGACATGGCCGCGGGGACAGCACAAATCACATGTTTGCCGGCGTTTAATGCCAGTTCACAATGGCGAACGTGATCCGGGGCAGGTGTGAAGATTGCCACGGCCTCGATATCCGCAGCCAGTACCAACTTTTCGAGCGATTCGTAAGTTCGGTCGCATCCGTAAGTTTCGACAAGGCGGTCTCGACGGTCCTGTCGAAGATCAGCAACCGCAACCACTTCACAGTTGGGATGTTCATGCCACTGAAATGAAGCTCCAAAGCCTCCTCCCACCACTCCGAGGCGCACTTTGCGTTCGGGAGGCAAGTCTGCAGCTAAGGCTTCGAATGTCGCGTGGATCCCACTCGATGCCACAATCCCAGTCGCAGTTAAACGGGATACATCTCTGATGAAACGACGCCGAGTCGAGAAGCGGGCGAGGAGGTTGTGGACTTTAGGCCCTTCCATAGACACATTCCTTCCCAGGGGATTTGGCCACCGCTGCAATGAGCTTTGACCGGATGAACATCGATGGCCCGGTTATGGATGTCGATCACATGGATATTCTATTCCACGTGGGGCAACTGGGAAACTGGGAATTCGGGGCTTAAGGACGAAGTCTCGAGGTCTCGGAGTCTCGAAGGCTTGGGAATTGGGTCTTACTCCCTTGGGGCTCGGGAAAGTTCGAACTTCGAACTTCGAACGTCGAACTTTCACCTTCCGACTTCGAGCTTTGGGCTTGGCCTGTTTCGGTTTAGCGTATTTGGAGCCGTTACTTGCTGGTTACTCGTTTTATGTAAAGCTCGATAAACCTCTCCCAATCGAGGTCGTACTGAACGTGAATTGACTGAGTACCTTCAGCCCCGGGCCAGATGGTCGTTCCTCCAACCGACACTCCATAGTTGATTCCCTGAGCTGTATCGACAACGACGAACAACTCTTTCTTCCTGACCAGAGATGGATCGATGACGCTGGCAACTGTTACCTGGTCATACATCAGTTGAGCCCCATCCGTCCGAAAAGTATCTTCCATAGTTTGCTTTAGAAGGTGTGCAACCGGGGTGTCTGTCGAAGTGATCTGAGCTAGGTGTTTTTTGGTGAATCCGGTCTTCTTGGAGACATTCAGTGGGGAGAGCTCGATACTTATTCCGGAACGAAGGACTGCATGTGCCGCTTCCGGATCGACCCAGAAATTGAATTCGGCATTGGGAGTGATATTTCC
>JAUWTT010000181.1 GCA_030614585.1 Acidobacteriota bacterium | reverse complement strand
TGAGTCGGTCCAGCTCGCGCTCAGATGACTCGTCCAGTGTACTTCTGTCTTCCAACATTACTCGCCAGTCTACCGAATTTGAGTACACCGAATTGAAAGGTGGAGAGTCGCTGTTTCGGGTGCAGGCCGGTACGAGCACGCTCGATAGCGAGGGAGTTCACGTCCTGGAAGATGTCAACATGTTCAGGTATGGGGCTGATCGAGAACCTGAGGACCAGGTTGAAGGGAAAGGGGCTGTTTATAGAACCGAGGAGAAGGAAATCGAGTTTCGTGAGGATGTTGTGATTCATCTGTCGGATGGGACGAGTATCTTTGCGGATTCCGCCCATGCGGACCTGGCCACCGAGTTAGTGCAGATCAAGGACTCGTTCAAGTTTGCTCAGGGAAGTACGGAAGGGATAGGTCGAGCACTACTGTATTCGATTCCGGATAAGACGCTGGCTATCGATGATGGTTTTTCGGTGGAGTTTCAGACCTCGGCCGGCCCCATTCGGTGCACAGCTAGAAAAGCCTACTACTCCCTTCCTGATCGCCAGTTTAAGCTGATCGGCGATGCGGAGCTTTCGGATGGGGCATCTGTACTATCCGCAGACGAGATTGTTGTCACAATGGATGAGGCCCGCCGAGTCACCGACATTACCAGCGTTGGAGACGCGAGGCTCTCGGTCGGTTTGAAAAAGGAGTTCTTGGGAGACAGGATCCTTTTGCTCGCTGGAGGGAAGAACGAAGGGACTCGAGTCCTTCGGGTCCTGGGCAGCGATCCCGATGCAGAGACTGTCTCGCCTCCGACAGTGGCTAGCTATCGTGAGGTAACTGAGTTGGGCGAACACTTCATGGAAGCGGCACGGATTGAGGCCGAACTCTTCTCAGGACTGGAGTCCGCAGGAGCGATTGTCCTTCATGAATTGATCGGGAATGAGAATGTCAGGCTTACCTCGACTTCCTTGAAGATCCAGGATTCTCAGGCTGATGTGTTTGTCGCTCAGTTTTCGGAATCGACTGGATTAGTCGAAAGCCTCAGGCTTGGAGGTCAGGTCAGGCTTGTGAGGTGTCCGGATCCCGCCCGCCCGGGATGCAGCGAAGTGCTTCGGGGTGATGAACTGACGCTACAGGTCGATGGAGAACAGAACTTGACGGGAGCCGAGGTTCTGGGGAATGTCGAGATCGAAATGAACTCGGCTGACGGATTTCGGGAGCTGAGAGCATCTGACGCTCTCAGACTTTTCTATTCAGAGGGAGCGTTGGATCGGGTCGTCGGAGACAGTGATTGTGTGTTGACCAGTACTGAGCCTGAGCTTAAACACTCGGTTCGGGCACCTCATATTGAAGCACTGTTCGGAGACGGGCGCTTGAACCGGGTTCTGGGTCGAGGCGGTGTGGATGTGGAGATTGTGGATGGTGGCGGTGTTCGACAGACAAGGAGCTCCGAGCTGGTGATGGAATACGAGGATGGAAAGCTCTCGAAGGCTATTCAGCAGGGTGGCTTCCGTCTTTGGAGAAGCACGCAGGAGGGCTCACTGGAACTCAGGTCCGAATCGGCGTCGTATGATCCGGCAAAGAGAATCATGCGGGCATCTGGAGGCAAGCCGCGCTTGAAATCTTCGCAGCAGTCGTCGAATGGAGCCACCATTCGCTCCGAGACTTCGGCCCGAACCTTCCTCTTGAGTCGCGAGGATCTTGGGGTTGTTGCCGAAGGTGAAGTTCGGAGTGTGTTTGACATCGGAGATGGCTCCGTGGTGGTTACGTCCGGAGAAATGCAGGCGGACCTGGATACCGGGTGGGCAAGTTACAGTCAAGAGCCGCGAGTCGTGCGCGGGTTGAACCTGTTTACTGCAAACACTATTCGTGTGAGGGGTGATCGCCGGGAAATGACAGGAGAAGGGAACGTCAAGAGTCTTCTAGTCGAGGGTGATGGCCCGGAAGACCGGAAATATAAGGTGAGTTCGGAGGAGATGCGGTTTCTTGGTAGTGAGAACCGCGCCGTATATCAGGGGAACGTGCAGCTTGTCAGTGAGGGTTTAAGGGTTAATGCGCCTGAATTGGAACTCTTCTTTACCGATTCTGTTGGAAGTCAGTTTGACCGGGTCGAGGCGTCCGGAGGTGTCGAAGTCATAGAAGGAGATCGACGGTGGACTGGAAGGAGTGCCACTTATTTCAGGGCTGACGAGAGAGTGGTGGTACGAAATAACTGAAACAGACTGTCGCTGATAAGCTATTTAGAAACAGGCACCTCAGGGCGTTTAGACCCTAAACCCTCTTCTTTCGTGTTTGTTTCGAGCTTCGAGCTTGGTCTGTTGTTCCGTGTTAGATTTAGGTGGTCGGGACCTAAGCAAGGATGACACTCAAGGAATTTGTTCCAACGCTGAAAGCAAGTGGGATTAGTAAGGCCTATCGGGGCCGGAACGTCGTCAACGACGTGTGTCTCGAAGTACGTTCGAGCGAAGTGGTCGGTTTGCTTGGGCCGAATGGTGCCGGCAAAACCACCAGTTTCTATATCATTGTCGGGCTGACTCGTCCTGATTCCGGTCAGGTTTTGTACAACGACGAGGATGTTACGAAACTTCCCATGTATATGAGGGCCAGAAGGGGCATCGGTTACCTTCCTCAGGAACCGTCAGCATTTAGAAAGCTGTCGGTAGAGGATAATTTGTACGCGATTGCAGAGACGCTGAGCTTGAGCCCGGGGCAGGCGGATCAAGTAGTAAGCGAGTTGCTGGAAGACTTTGGAATATCAGAGCTTCGGACTAATCGTGCGTACACTCTGTCTGGTGGAGAAAGGAGACGCCTGGAGATTGCCAGAGCTCTCGTCACACGCCCTTCTTTTCTTCTCCTGGATGAACCGTTCGCAGGTATCGACCCACTGGCGGTGGTGGATATCCAGAAGACGATAGACCATCTCAGAAGAAAGAGTATCGGAGTTTTGATAACTGACCACAACGTGCGTGAGACGCTCCGAATAACGGACAGAGCGTATATAATAAAGGAAGGGAAGATTTTCCGATCAGGAACGCCGGAACGGCTTTCTTCGGATTTGGAAGTGCGGAAGGTATATTTGGGAGAGCACTTCCGTCTGTATTGAATGAAACCTAATCTGGTTCGGCATACGGAGTTGGTGGTATCAGTCTGGTTTTCAAGTGAGCAAGTTTCAACTTAGACCTTCACTCAATATGACTCTCTCGCAGCGGTTGGTGATGACACCGTCGCTGCTGCAGAAGATAGAGTTGCTGACTCTAAATCAGTTGGAGTTATCTGAGTTGATGACTCAGGAGTTGATCAAGAATCCTTTTCTTGAGGAAGTTCCTGATGGGGGAGACGTGGATGGCAACCGCGATGGCCCGCAGGAGCAGGAAGCCGACGAGAAGAAGGATGACAGTTTTGACGACTTCGATTATGAGTACTTCTTTGGAGAGTATCTTGCGCCCTCCTATCAGGTACGTGAGTACGAACCTGCTGAAGATCGACCTACTTTTGAGGTATTCCTGTCTTCTACTGCGTCTCTAATTGACCATCTCAACTGGCAGCTGAACCTCTTGGAAATCCCCGAAGCGATACACGAGATCGCCGACTATATAGTGGGGAACATTAACGAGGATGGTTATCTTCGAATATCGGTTGAAGAAATCGCCGGGTCTTTGGGAGTCGAAGAAGAAGAGGTCGAAAACGCTTTGGAGGTTGTCCAGACACTCGACCCACTCGGCGTCGGCGCGAGGGACCTGCAAGAGTGTTTGCTTCTTCAGATTCGGGGCTTAGGGTTACAGGACACCCTGGCGGAGAGGCTGGTTGAGGAGCATTTAACGCTCATCGAGAAGAAGAAGTACAAAGAAATTACCCGCCTGGCGGGATGCGAATTGTCAGAGATCGGGGAAGCACTTAAGACGCTGCGCCGGCTGTCACCCAGACCGGGACAGCAGTACAACAACAGAGACCCTGTCTATATACGTCCTGATGTCCACATCTGCAAGGTGGACGGTGAGTATCAGATCATGATGAACGATGACGGCCTGCCTCAATTACGGCTGAATCGTGCGTATCGTCGCCTGTTGCTCGAAGGAAGTAATGTTTCCAAAGACACTAAGAGCTATATCAAAGAGCGTTTCCGCTCAGCACTGGAGTTGATTCGCAGTATTGATCAGCGTCAAAAGACTATATATAGGGTTTGCAAGGCGATTGTGGCACGACAGGGGGAGTTTCTCGAAAAAGGGAGACTCCATATGAAACCAATGCTTATCAAGGATATAGCGAGCGAACTGGAGGTCCATCCTTCGACGATAAGCCGGGTTGTGGCAAACAAGTACTCGCACACCGCTCAGGGTGTCATCGAGTTGCGGAAGTTTTTCACGGTCGGTGTGGAGAGCTCCGACGGTGAAAACGTTTCTACCGTCCACGTGAAAGAGAAAATCCGAAAGATCATTGATGAGGAGGATGCTGAAAAGCCCCTGTCGGATCAGAGAATCTCCAAAGCCCTTAGCAGCGAGGGTATCCACATCACCCGGCGAACAGTGGCAAAGTATCGCGATCAAATGAGAATCCCTGGATCCCGGGAGAGGAAGACGACCCTTCTCCAATAGCTTTTACACTGAGTGGTCATAAGTTCAGTTCCGTGAAGAATATGAGACAGCCCGCTTCTCTCATGACCTGTGATCGGTGGCAGGTCGATTCCCGATCAACGTGAAACCATGCCCGAAAAGGAAAAATTCAAAGCAGTAAGTGAACTTTATCGTGTCAAGGCGCGTGATCTCGGCCTGAAATTGACCGGTGGAGTCAATGGTTTGGAGAATCAAATCGATTCACCTCGGATTCAGAAACTCGGCCTCGCGCTCGCTGGATACACCGACTATTTGCGGTCCGGTCGCGTGCAATTTCTGGGTCGAACGGAAATGAACTTCCTTAATCGCCTCGGAGAGGCGGAACGGAAGGAAGCATGCCGCCGTCCTTTTGCATTGGAATTGGCGTGTATTGTCATCACGAGCGGACTTGAGCCTCCCCAGGAACTCCGCGAGTATGCGAAACAGTTCAGTGTCCCGATCCTGTTAACTGATTCGGTCAGTACAAGAGCGCTGGATGAGATATCGGAGTATCTGGAAGAGGAGTTAGCGCCTACAACTTCGATTCATGCGGTTTTGATGGAAGTATTGGGTTTGGGTGTGCTGTTTGTAGGGAAATCAGGCGTTGGCAAGAGCGAGTGTGGTCTGGAGCTGGTTCTCAGAGGGCACCGACTGGTGAGTGACGACATGGTCAACATCAAGCGGCTGGGGACCGAACGCTTAGTAGGAGCAGGCCCTGATTTTCTCCGCTTTCATATGGAATTGAGAGGGCTGGGAATTATCAATATCCGAGACTTGTTCGGGATCTCTTCCGTCAGCCTTCAGAAGCAGATTGACCTGGCAATAGAACTCGTCCGTTGGAGAGACCGGTCTGAGGGTGACCGGGTTGGATTCGAGGAAAGAGAGTACCCACTTCTCGATACCTCCGTTCCGCTGATGACGTTACCAGTCGCTTCCGGGCGCAATGTGGCGACACTTGTGGAGGTAGCTGTTCGAATCCATATGCTTAAGAAACAGGGTTATGAGCCGGGTGCCGAGTTTTTGAGCCAGTTGGAGGAGAAGATGCGCCGGGCGAAAGATGAGCAGGCCTGATCAGTCGAACCCGCCAGGAAATCAGAGGAGCTCTAGAAGCCCGCGCGGCCGTTTCCATTCTGCCGCGCAGGCTCCTAACGGCATGCTAGAATATCTGCGCCCTCACTGAATCAGGGCAGGGGTGTCGAAGAACCTTGTGGGAAGTGCGGGCTAAGGCGACAATCCGAGCTTCAACATTAACTTATCTCATCGGGATCTACATCGGTTACTGAAAGACAATCTAGTCGGAGCGCTCTTGGTAACCCACGGAAATCTGGGTGGCGAACTGTTGGCAGTTGCTGAGAGAATCGTTGGGACAACTGAGCATTTGGCGGCTGTCTCCATCGGTTGGCATGATGACGTAGAGGATTCGAAACGGAGAATCCAGGAGTGTCTGCGTGAACTCGATACCGGCAGAGGTGTGATCATCTTAACCGATATGTTTGGAGGTACCCCGTCTAACATTTCGCTTCCTCTTCTCGTCAAGGGAAAGGTAGAGATTGTTACCGGTGTCAATCTTCCGATGGTGGTGAAGTTGGCAAGCCAGACGGGTGACGATGCTCCGGACGAGCTGGCAAGGAAGATCAGAGACCAGGGCAAGAGGCATATCTCGGTTGCCAGTGAACTGTTGGGCGAATGATTCAGCGGACTGTTTCCATTGACAATGAGCTGGGTCTTCACGCCAGGGCGGCAGCCAAGTTTGTGAAGCTAGCGTCTCATTTTGAATCCGATATCAAACTCTGTCGGCTCGGGAATAATGAGAGTATTGATGGGAAGATTATTCTGGGAATCTTACTTATGGCCGCCGCGAAAGGCACCCGATTTCAGATTACGTTCGACGGGCATGACGAAGAGCTGGCCGCAAAGGAAATTGTAGAGCTGATTAGAAACAGATTTGGCGAAGAACAGTGAGTAAGAAGCGAAAAAGAAAAGGCCGGATCAGAAAGCTCAAGGGGAAGGCCCTTTCGGCGGGTTTGGTTTTTGGAACCGCCTACCGAGTGGAGTCGCAACATCCGACTTTCTTTCGATTGAACATTTCTCAGAAGGATGTCTCGGTCGAGCTCAAACGCTTTCGGAAGGCTCTGAAGCAGTCGCGTCAGCAGTACCTGCGAGACAAGAAGAAGCTGGAGAAGGCAGTCGGTAAAGAGCATGCTGCGATCATCGACGCGCATCTTCTGATGCTGGAGGATCCCTGGTTACTGGGAGAGATCGAAAAGGGGATTCGTGAGAAGCTCGAAAGTCCCGAGAAGGCCATCGGACATGTCGCAGATAATCTTCTCGATGTCTACCATTCACTGGGTGATCCCTTCTTTAGAGAACGCAGTAGCGACTTTGAAGAGGTAGTCCAGAGATTAATTTGGAATCTGACAGAGTTGGGTGTCGGGGAAGACCCGGATCTACCTGACGATTTGATCCTTGTGGCTTCCGAAATCGGCTTGGGAGTGCTCGCTCGCTTTCCGCTTGAGAAGATCAAGGGCCTCGTGCTGACAAGAGCGGGGGAAACCTCTCACGTTGCGATCATTGCTCGTTCCTACCAGATCCCGGTCGTTTCCGGTATTGAGAACATCCGTGAAGAGATTCGGACTGGTGACAGGCTGCTACTCGACGGATCATCGGGGACCGTTGAGGTCGGGGTGGGCCCCGGGAGCTTGGCTAAAGCTCAGTCTAAGAAAGACAAAGGCGTGGAATCCGGGCCGGCCAGGAAGTCTGATCGGAAACCTTGTCTGACCTTGGACGGCGAGCGGGTTTTCCTTTATGCCAATACCGAATTCGGAAGCGAAGTTGCGGCGGCTCTTGCAGCCGGTGCCGAAGGGATTGGACTGTTTCGCTCTGAATACGCATACATGAGTCAGAAGCACGAAGCACTGGATGAGGAAGGACACTTTCTTGTTTACCGTGAGTTGGCGGAGACAGTGATGGGAAAACCGGCTGT
>JAUWTT010000643.1 GCA_030614585.1 Acidobacteriota bacterium | reverse complement strand
TCATCTGAAACCGGAAGGGAATTTCCACGCAGGTCAAGTCGAACCAGGTTCTCCAGTCGAGCCAGCTCAGCCGGCACTTCGGTCAGCCGATTGAAGCTCAGATCCAGGACAGCCAGGTTTTCCAGGCATCCTAACTCGGGTGCTAACTGAGTGAGGTGGTTATGACTCAAATCCAACTCAATCAAACCCACGAGACACTCCACTTCAAGGGGAACCCTGACCAGTTCATTATGGCTCAAGTTCAGTTGAATCAGATTCGGAAGGCCGCACAAGCCTTTGGGCACCTTGCTGAGTCTGTTATGACTCAAATTGAGGCTGGACAGATCCTTCAAGACGAAAAGTTCTCCAGGTATCTCTGTGAGCACATTCCTCTCTAGATTCAATTCGATAAGACTGGTAAACCCGGCAACTTCGGAAGGGACCTGGGAGAGGTTCCTTTTCGAGAGGTCGAGATTGAAGACCTCCGGCCCTCTGGAACCCATTACCATCTCGAACAAACCTTCTCGTTTCAAACTCCTACCTCACAGGATCTCTACTGGAATGACCTCCTCGGGAAATCCGATTCTTGCCGCAAAGTACTGATTTTATTGGTGACTGCCTGCAAACGTCAAGAATCCGAGACGGTTGTCTCCCCTCGCCAAGGTTGATTTCAGGGTTTACATAGTACCCAGTGGATGTCTCTGAATCAGAATTGGGTGCTGATTCGGGTCACCTCAACCCGAATGCGACTTGAGATTCTCAGCACATCTCGCATGCCCCTTCTCGATGGCCAGATCGAAGGCGCTCTTTCCGTCATCAGCCCTTACTGCTGCATCAATAGTACCTTCCTATCATCGGGTGATCGACAATGATCCGCTTCAGCTCAAGTGGATCGATCATCCCCTGCCTTGCATATACGGTTTTTCCGCCCGGTTCGACAAGAAGCGTGTATGGCAGAGCACCATCCCAGTTGGGGTCGATTGCCTCAATCAGGGCGTACGGGTCGCCTTTATCGAAGATGTAATTGGCCACCGCAGACTCTTTCGCTGTCAGAAATCTAAGAACATCTTCGCGGTTCTCCGGCAAATCAGCACTCAACGACACAAACTCGAAGTCCCGTCCTTTGTACATACGATTGATATCGACAAGTTCAGGGAATTCGATTACGCAAGGTCCACACCACGTTGCCCAAACATTGATCAGGCGGAGTTTTCCCGAGTCGTTCCGAATCAAGTTCTTGATTCCGCTCTCATCGATATCCTCGAGAGTGACAGGCAACTCCCTCCATTCCTGATCGACCTTTTCCTTCCACTCTAGCTTCCAGGCCCACTTGGTTGAGCATCCAAACGACTTCGTAACCGGATTCTCCACTTGGCTCCCGGAGAGAATTGCATCAATCGCTTGCCTCAGGTCTTCAGCATTCGCTGTACCCGGCTTCTCCGATCCATCAAGACGCCCCAAATAGCAGAGGCTCCTTTCGGCGTCAAACACGAAAGCGTGAGGAGTGGCCACGGGTCCGTACCGAATGGACACTTGCTGGTCATCTCCGTCATAAAGGTAAGGGAAGTTGAAAGCATGATCCTTAGCTCGGATCCGATTGTCCTCGTAAGTATCTCCCATATCGGAATATCCGAGTTCCTCAAGCAGCAAACCGAGTGGTGAGTTGGGAGAGATTGCCACCACGGCCACGGAGCGGTCTTTGTAATCCTCCGCCACAGCCTTGATCCGTTCCTCATATGCTTGTGCGGTTGGGCAGTGATTGCAGGTGAAGATGATGGTCAGGACTTCGGAATCATCAAAATCAGCAAGTTCGTAAAATCGGCCATCCGCTCCAGGAAGCCGGAAGTTGGGTGCGGACGCACCAATTTCGAGCGTCTGTACTTCCACTTCCGCCACGGGTTGAGGCTCGGCTCGAAAGGACTCTAAGCCGTCATCCGAGTCTACGACCTCCGTAGAAGGAGGAGCACACCCCGCGCCAATCATCAGGAGTAACGGGACACAGAACAGAGCTGGAAAAGACCATTCACTAATCCTCTTCCTAGCATTTCAGATTTGCAGAGCTGAGAACGGTTCGCTAGTTGGCGCGCTTTTCGTCACGACGTTGAGTCCGGAAATACTTGAAGATTCCCCGAGCCCGTGCGTCCTTCTACCTTCGACGCTGGCAATTCCCAGGGTCCACGGTCTGGAAGAAGGTGTCGCAAAACTTGCTAATACGAGTTGTTGTCCCGTCGCGCCGCGCCGGGGTCTGGGGTGTGGGGAAACAAATTGATATTTACAGAGGAACAAGCCGGTTGGGCGAGGGGTACAATACCCGGCGCGGTGCGAAGGGCATGGTGTTT
>JAUWTT010000288.1 GCA_030614585.1 Acidobacteriota bacterium | reverse complement strand
TTTAACGGCCATATTCTTGGTCAGATTAATAACGCCGGCTTTCCCGGCGCTGTAGGCCGCGTGGCCAAAGGCGGCCAAGCCGTTGACTGACGCAATGTTGACAATGGTGCCCCGTCTCTGCTCCATCATCGCAGGCATCACCGCCTTGGAGCAGAGAAAGACCCCTTTGAGTACCACGCTCAGGTCAGAATCCCAAGTCTCCTCCGCGATTTCCAGAATGCCCTCCCCTTCAGCAACAGCAGCGCAATTAATTAAAATATCAGCCCGCCCAGAGATCTTCAGCGTCTGAGTTGCCATGGAGTCCACGGCCTCTTTCCTGGACACATCTGTCTCGATCACGAGAGCCTTACCACCGACATCGGCAATGCGCCGCGCGGTTTCTTGAGCATCCTTCGCACTCCAGTCCACAACTACGACGTGCGCCCCTTCTTGCGCGAATAACTCGGCTATGGCCCGGCCAATGCCGGAACCACCGCCGGTCACAATGGCTACCTGGTTGTTTAGTCGCATCATAGCAACACCTAAAGGCTGAAACCGGCTAGATTACCTCGACACTGTTGTTCGCAAAGCCAACATGTTGATGGATTGAACGACAAGACTCCCCATATCGTACTCGTACTGAACTTCTTCCCGCAGCCTGGCTCCCTATTCTCGAATACTATCATCATTAATTTGAGAATGTGTCTGTCTCTGGGCAAAGATGTGGCTGATCGCTCAAGGTGGCAGGTTCGAGATGGCGCGGGGGCTTCGGTCGCGGCGCCTTGTCAGGACGGCCTTGAAACCCGCCAATGGCGAACTCCGTCGCTTCGCTACGCGACCAGGTGAGAAAAGCGGGCCAGTCCAACCACACCTTCTCTTCCAACTGAGGCGTGGACCCAGAATGCAACTTCAGCAGCCGATTTTCAAGGGTTCCAGGGCGACTCTGGCGACACGAGTCTTGGCCGCATGGCAGACAGAGCTGTCTGATGCCATGGATTAGGATTATTCCTACTCGTACCTGAGTGCTTCGATGGGGTCCAGTTGGGCGGCTTTGTGAGCCGGGTAGTAACCAAAGAAGGTCCCGATAGCCGTTGGAAACAGTAGAGCTACCCATACTGACTCAACGGAGACCGAGAATGGCCATCCGAGCAACTCGCAAATAGCCAGGGAGCTACTCATCCCTAAGATGAGACCTATGAGCCCACCCAGGAGGCAGAGTACCACCGATTCCGCCAGGAACTGGATTCGAACATGGCTCGGTCGAGCGCCAATGCTCATGTGGATTCCAATCTCCTTTGTTCTTTCGGAAACGGACACAAGCATGATGTTCATAATCCCAATCCCACCTACAAGGAGGGAGATGGCGGCTATTCCGGCGAGGAGCGAGGTCATTACACTCAAGACCGTATCAAGCACTTTGGCCATCTCACTCAAATTCTTAATATCGAAGTCATCGTCCTCCCCGGCCTGGATGTTATGTCTCTGTCTGAGGAGCTCGGTGATCTCCTCTTCGGCATATTCCGCGCGGTCGGGCAGGGCCTTGACAATGCCGGCCTGCACGTAAAGGACCCCGCCTTTGAACTTCTTCTGCACGGTTGTGTAAGGAACGATGATCGTGTCGTCGTGATCTTCGCCGCGCATCATGTCCGCGCCCTTCTCTTCCAGGACCCCGACGACCTTGAAGGGAAGATGTCCGATTCGGATGGTCTGTCCCACTGGCTGAGAGTCAGGGAATAACTCTTCAACTACCGTCTGACCTAGTACTGCCACTCGCGCTGCCGTCCTAACGTCTCTGTCGTCAAAAAACCGACCTTGAACCACCTCCCATTTCCGCAGGCGGAGGAATCGCTCATTGTAGCCTTCGACTCTTACGTTCCAGTTTTGGTTCCCAAATACTACCTGACTCATGGTAGCGGCCGTGGGACTGGCTCCCTCAACGGAGGGGCACTCCCGCTGGATGGCCTCGAAGTCCTTTATGGTCAGTGTATTGACGGATCCCGCCCCTCCGCTGATGCCTCTGGAATTATGGCTCCCGGGACGGACCCAGAGAACGTCGGTCCCCATCGACGAGATATTCTCTTTTACCATTTCCTGCGCCCCCCGACCCAGGGCAAGCATGACGATGACTGCGACAACCCCAATGACGATGCCGAGCGTGGTTAGGAGTGCTCGGAACTTGTTTCGAATCAACGCCTTCACAGAGATTCTGATAATCACCCAAAGACTCATCGCTGTTCTCCGAAGACAGTTTTGCTGTTGGCTGGAGACTCAAAAAACCGGCTTCCGATCTCAGCCTGGTCTCTTTCGATCACTCCATCCTTCAAAACAATAAGCCGTGACGCATACGCCGCGGTCTCTAGATCGTGAGTGACCACCAGCAACGTCATCCCTTCCTTTTCGTTCAGTCCCCTGAGAAAGCTCAGAATCTCCTCAGATGTCTTGCTGTCGAGATTTCCAGTGGGCTCATCGGCGAGGATAATCGACGGCCGATTCACGAGGGCTCGAGCGATCGCCACTCTCTGCTGTTCGCCGCCTGAGAGCTGATTGGGCAATGCTCTGGCCTTCTCTGGGATTCTTACCACTTCGAGTGCATGCTCAACTCGTCGATCTCGTTCGAGTTTACGAACTCCGGCATAGAGCATCGGAGCTTCCACGTTCTCCCAGACCGATGCTCTTGGAAGCAGGTTGAAATTCTGAAAGATGAAACCAATTCTCTCACTACGGACGTCAGCCCGTAGAGCTGCCGTATAGGTCGAGACGTCGACTCCTCCAAGAAGATACTTTCCCTTGGTGGGCCGATCGAGGCATCCCAGGATATTAAGCAAGGTGGACTTGCCCGATCCGGAAGCTCCCATGATGGCAACCAGCTCTCCCTCGGTAATCTGCAGAGAGACATCACGGAGAGCAGTCACTTGAACCGTTCCCATTTCGTAGATCTTCCAGAGATTTTCGAGCTGGATCAGCAGTCCGGATCGAGGTTCTGCAGCCCTGGCTTTGCAGTTGAACTCTCGTGAGGCTTGAGCGCTCTGTGTCATGTTCATCACTTCCTCGAAGGCCCAAAAAATGTCCGCGAAGAATCGGACTCATCCTTTTCCACGAACTCACGAATGATGAGAAGGTCACCCTGCTGGAGCTCTCCATCCAGGACTACAGTTTCGATATCATCGGTGACGCCAAGTAAGACGTGCCGAGGTTGTGGTTGCCCGTCAGTCCATAAGATCCAGACGATTCCCCACTCCGAGGATGATTCACGTGCTTCGGGGAAGTGGACTTTAGGTCCCGGTATGATCCCATACTGACTAGTTGAGGTGTACAAAGTCACCGGCTGCATCTGTTCCCCCACGTCGCGCAGTTGGCTAACCTCGTAACTCAGGGGAGACTCCGGATGCTCGGTTCTCTCTGAGGAAATCCCGGTGGGAGTATAACGGAGCGCCAAATTTGGGACCTTTAGAGTGTCCTCAGAGGTGGCAACGGTGAAATCGACTGTTGCCGTCATCCCCGGTCGAAGCTTGAGCGATGGGTTCTCCACCTCCACAATGACGTTGTATACAACGACATTGGAGGCATTTGATCCTTCGGAACTACTGCTGCCGAGGCGAATTTCTGAAATGACCCCGTGAAAGATTTCGTCCCGAAAGGCATCCACGGAGAATTCGGCCTGGGCTTGCTCGAAGATAGCGCCGATGTCTGCCTCATCGACTTGAGCCACCACCCGCATGCGCGTGAGATCGTTGGCAATGAGAAAAAGGGTTGGGGCCTGCAGTGCTGCTGCCACTGTCTGTCCAATGTCCACATTTCGCTCAATGACAACTCCATCAATAGGAGAGGTAATCTCCGTATAAGCCAAATCTATGCTTGCCATGTTTAGTTCTGCCTCGGCCTGTTGGACATTGGCCAGTGTCTGTTCTCGCTGTGCACCGGCGGCGGTAATCGCCGCCTCAGCCTGTCCAACGAGTGCCTCCGCCTGGCGAATGCGCGCCTGGCTTTCCTCTAACTTGGATTGGGCGTCCTCAACGTCTTGTTCAGTGATCAGGCGATCCCCAAAAAGCCTTTCATATCGAATGAGCAGGCGGGAGCTTTGCCTCTCTCCGACAGTCGCCACTTCGAGATTCGCCTTGGCGGCATTCAACTCGGCCTGACGGGTGACGAGTGCCGCCTCGGCATCCCTGACACTAGCTCGAGCGATGGCTAGGGAGGCAAGCGTCTTATCTCGGCGTGCTTCATAGTTGGCCGGATCAATGACAGCAAGCAACTGTCCCTTTTTCACCACGCTGTTGAAGTCGGCGTAAAGCTCCTTGATTCGACCCGAAACCTGGCTCCCAACCTGGACGGTCACGACCGCCTCCAGTGTTCCCGTGGAGTTCACGGTACGGTGAATCGTCCCACGCTCGACCTTGTTGGTGAGATACCTTTGCGCCGGATCCTCTTCGCCACCACTCGAGTGGAGGACGCCTGCAATAACAAGGGAACCGAGAACACCTCCGGCACCGAGCAATTTTAGAAGCCGACTTCGCCTCATTTTCCACCTCTTTTCCGACAGTCAGCCTTCCACAAATGACTTCTCATAATGGGGGTACGTCAAACCCACGGGCGCTGTTACACTTGGCCTCTTAAATCTGCCATCGGGGAGTGATCAGATGAAGGGGGCGAAGTGTAACAGAGAGCTACCGGCGGACGTAATAGTGTTGAAGACTGCAAGAAGGACTGCGCTCTGATGCATTATCTCAAGGGGTTCGGAGCACCAAAGTGACCGGAGAGAGAAACGAGACGGCGAAAGCACTGACGGTCGAAGCGACTCGTAGCGACGAAGAACTGGTTGCGTTGGCACTCGAGGGTTTAGAAGAGGCTTTCGAGAGTCTGGTTCTTAAGTACCGAGGCCAGGTAACCAGGGTTGCAAGACGCTTCTTCCCGGATCTTGGCGACGCGGAAGATCAGGCCCAGGAGGCATTCGTGCGAGCCTATCAGAATCTCCACAAACTGAAAAAAGGCATACCCTTTCGGAATTGGCTGGTTCGCGTGACGATTAACCTTTGCCTGGACAGACTCCGTCGTCTGAAGCGGAGACCGGAAAAGCCGGTTTCGCGGGTCAGCAGGGAAGGCCTCAAGTGGATTGAACGGCGGCTTCATTCTGAGTCTCAACAAGCTCAGAAACAGCAGGAGCAGCGGCGGGAGGCGAAGGAGCTTCTGGAGCATGTTGTTTTGCGGCTTGCGCCGAGTGAGCAGGCTATTCTTCATTTGCTGTACGGTGAAGAACTGGATTCATCGGAGGTGGCAGACTTGCTCGGAAAGTCTTCGGTGAATGTGAGGGTCACGGCCTTTCGAGCCAGACGCACCTTGAGAAAGGCCCTCGAAGAGCTCGTTAATCGCTAAGAGGAGAATAGATATGCGACGCAAACTAAATCGAGATGAGGTCGACAGGCTCGGTCGGGAACTGTTTCAGACCCGGAATACGGAGCTGGAGGAGACAAGCCCTGATGCAGTGTTCCTGGCTGGTTTCAAAGACCAACTAGGTCGAGAAGAGAGTCTCAGGGCAAGTGCCTGGCTGCTTATTGGTGAACCTGCCTGGAAGGCCTCGCCTGGTCTTGCGGCTCTATGTATTGCGCTCACGTTGTTCCTGGGTTTCGCCGACACTCAACCCTCGACCACTATTGACCCTACCGACGAGATTGTCTGGACATTGAGCACAGACGAAGAACCTCAACTGACGCGAGATCAGATTCTGGAAACTCTGCTCATTCTGAAGGAGGAAGGAGGTGATCAGCGATGAACCGCTGGAAGTCACTAATA
>JAUWTT010000555.1 GCA_030614585.1 Acidobacteriota bacterium | reverse complement strand
GGCTCCTCACTTTATTCAAACCAAAGATGGGAGGAGTCATGAGTCACAAGAACTTGCTTGTCGGAGTTTCAGTATTCGTAGTGCTGTGCCTGTTCGCCACAACGCCTGTTTGGGGGGAGAACTGCAAACAGGTAGTGATTGGTCAAACCATACTTGACTTTATCAAATCCGGTCCAGAAAACTGCAACGGTTATGACCTCTGTGCGTCATCCAAGCTCCGAGGAACATTCAGCGGCACCTTACTGGAATACGCCTACGACGCCGACACCTACCACGTGGACGAATTTACGTACGCATTCAGAGGCTACGGCGTTATCGAAACGACTCAAGGAAAGCTGTTTTTGGTACAGTGGTCGATCACGGATCTTGCAGCGTCAGACGGGTACGCGGTCCATATCAACGTAGTCGGAGGTACAGGACGATACGAGGGTGCGACCGGATGGATGGCATACTTTGCTAACTTTGCCAATACCGAGACCACATGGGGAGGCGAGGTCTGCTGGCCTGACGAGGAATAGCCCTCTAGCACTCGGTTCACTGACTTCTTAGACGTGTCTGCAATTCGCCTGGGAGATCTGTGTCTGCTCCTGCTCATCGCTTGACGGGTGTTCTTCCCATCGACGTTAGGGGTGCCGTCAAGAAAGACTTTGAAGCACTCATTAAGGCCACTGAAGTCAAGCGGATAACTTTTCATGGTCTCCGGCATGCAAGCGCGACTCTGTTACTCCAGGCCGGCATTCCGGTTCACGCTGTCTCCGAGAGACTTGGGCACAAGGGCGCGGATATCACGATGAACGTTTACGCTCACGTCCTGCCGTCAATGCACGAGGAGATTAGGACAGAGTTGAGTGGGCTACTCTACGGGACTCGTTAGCAAGTCGTTAGAAACTAGCGGTTCTAAGACCCGCAAGTCTTTTCTTTTCAACGGGTGTTAGGCTAACAACTCGAACACACGGTTCGAGGGTTTTCAGATCCCTCAGGTCCCGCCCGGACGTCCGCAAGGCGCAGCCCCTCCGGTAGGCAAGCCTCCCTGTGACCCTCCCTTTACAGCGAAGCTGGGAAGGAGTCTCTCATTTTCCCGGCTGCCACATTTTGGGCACTTGATCTCGGCCCGGTCCGAAAAGACAATTTCCTCAAATTCCTGCTTGCACTTGGCGCATCTGTACTCAAAAATCGGCATGTGTCTATATACGTCCTTCTCCGGTGTCAGGATTCAAACTATCACCATCCCCTGACCGGCTGAAAACGGTCCACAACCTGCTCGCCGTCGACTAAGAAATACCATGGATGCAGAGCCGCAGCCAAGCACGAATGATTGGGCAATATCCTGAGTGCATCCCCGACTCGAAATCCTTTAACGTCTTTTTCTGCTTTACCCATAATCGATCCGTGTTCCTGTGCCAGGCCGACAACCTTCAGGGTCGGGTGGTCCAGCACCAGGCCAAATACTGTTTCACCCACGATGTGAACAGCCCCAGGATCCTTCGAAAGGGCCAACGCACCAGCATCGACCACCAGTCTCTTCTCCTTTGGATAGACACCAATGATCCTCGTCATGACCGACACTGCGCAATCTTCGAGGCCGCAAGTGCCGATGTCGGCTTGATACTTGTCGAAAAAGATGTAATTTCCGGGTCGAATCTCTGTCACCCCTTCCAGGTGCCGCGCATGTACTGCCGTCGGAGTCGAACCCACACTGATTTCGGGACAGGAAATACCGGCACTCCGTAGCGATTGGCCAAATTGGACCATCCGGGACCGCTCTACTTCGGCCACATCCTGGATCTCAGCCCGGGACCGTGCGTGGTAGGACTGTCCGGCATGCGTGAGGATGCCTTTGAAATCGATCCACTTTGAGTCTTCCAACCGTTCGGCCAGAGTTCTGCTCTCAGCCGAAGACGGATCGACACCGGCTCGGTGGTAGCCGCAATCCACCTTCAGGAAAACCGATAAGCACAACCCTGACGTCCTTCCAGCCCGCTCGACTGCGTCCGCAGCATCCTCACTATCGAGCAGGATATTGAAAGCCAAACTCTTCTCTGCAAGCGTCCGAACCGAGGCGAGCTTCTGGGGACTGATAGGAACTGCATAGGTGATTTCCTTAAAGCCCGCGGTCAGGAGGAACCTGGCCTCTGCCAGGGTCGAAACCGTGACTGGCCCTTCCCCTCCCCCCTGCTGAATTCGAGCGATCTCTACTGATTTGTGCGTCTTGATATGTGGACGAAGCCGAACACCCAGTTTCTTCGACCGCTCAAGCATCATTTTTGAATTGCGCTCGAGACGTGCAGCATCTATCAAAAAGGCTGGACTCTCAAGGTCAAATAGATTCATCAATCTTCCTATGGGCGATTCTGCATCAGTCGACAGCCTCCACGCTGGTCTGAGCCGGGTCGTACAATTGCCTCTTCCGCCAGCCTGCCCGATGGCGGTTCACTTCGAACAAACTGTTTTGGCAAGTCCCATTCACCGTTTGTAATATACTAGCGAAGCGCATCGTTTACGATCCGCCTTTCGTAGACCTGAGCTCTAAGCTCAAACGGATCCTCAGCTTGTTGCACCAAGTCCGATAAACACAAGGGAGATGATTTATGAGCATTCTTCGCTTTCTGGGACTCTCGAGTAACCGAGAAACCGAGGGGCAGCAGGACCGAGATGTGGAGAGTATCCGAAAGATTTCCCATCAGCTAGCCGAGATGGAGCCCCAGCGGGCGCGTTATGTGGCGGCTTTTGCCTATCTCCTGGGAAGGATAGCTCATGCAGATCGGGACATAAGCCACGATGAAGAACAGGAGATGGAGCGCATCGTAATGGAGAAAGGCCACCTCCCAAAAGAACAGGCAGTGATGATTGTCGAGATCGCGAAACGCCAGAACCAGCTCTTCGGTCATGTGGAGAACTTCCTGGTCACTCGTGAGTTCAACCAGCTGGCGTCCAGGGAAATGAAGATGGATTTGCTCAACTGCCTGTTTGCAGTCAGTTCGTCCGATGAATCAGTTTCCACCGTGGAAGACTCGGAAATCCGTCAGATCACCAGTGAACTTCTGCTCGATCACTCAGACTTCATAGAAATCCGCTCCAAGTACAGGGGTTTCCTCGACGTCTTAAAAGACTCGAAGAACTGACCAGCCAGGATCACTAAGACCCAAGGGTCAAGACAGTGTGAGACCTGAAGTTCGAAGTGCGAAGTTCGAAGTTCGAAGTGTGAACCCAAGCCCCAAGACCCAAGACCTCTTCATTCCCCCGAGCCCTCCTCTTCCAGCCTCCTATACATGATCAGACCATCCTCCGGCGGAGAAGAATAGTAACCACGGCGTTTGCCGATCGCCCGAAATCCAAACCGTGAGTAAAGGTCGATCGCACCTGTATTTGACTCTCTAACGTCCAGGACCGCATACCTGAGGCC
>JAUWTT010000186.1 GCA_030614585.1 Acidobacteriota bacterium | reverse complement strand
GAATGTGTACCCGGCCTGAACGGCGTCGAAGACCTGGCTCATGGCGAATACGGGCAGTCTTTGGGGATGCCCCCCCTTCAAACAGACTCTTATGTCGTTCAGCACTCCCTGATAGGCCATTCAGCTTCCCTTCGTGTAGGGATCATAGGTTGACTCAGACCATAGGTAAAGGGTGATTTTCGATTTTTCAGAAGTGTGGATATACGGCGAGGGACCTGAGGCAGAGAAGAAACTTTGGCTTCCCGTTTCCGGCTAATTTAGACCGCCGCGAAGGTATCGCATTGAGCGTCGGCAAGACCTCCTTTCAAGTCTCTCGCCGTTTGGTATCATTCACGAGGTATGGCGAAGTATTGGCTGGTAAAAAGTGAGCCCAATGTTTACTCGATCGACGACCTTGCCCGGGACGGTACCACCCATTGGGAGGGAGTCAGAAACTACCAGGCACGCAACTTCATGCGCGACCAAATGAAGAACGGCGATTTGGTCCTCTATTACCACAGCAATACCAAGTCACCGGGAGTGGTCGGGACAGCGCAAGTTGTTCGTGAATCTTATCCGGATTTCACTTCATTCGATCCAGGAAGCAGGTACCATGACCCCAAATCAACACCGGATTCTCCCCGCTGGTTCATGGTGGACATTGGATTTCTCGAGAAGTTTCCTGAACCGGTGACGCTGGAAGGAATCAAGAAAAACGATTCGCTCCAGGATATGGTCCTCGTCAAGAGTGGACGCTTATCGGTGCAACCGGTGAAACCCGAGGAGTACGAGGTCATCGTCGAGCTGGGCCGAGAGAGGTAGACAGGTGCACTGAGGAGCCAGGTCCAGCTGACATTTCCAAATAAACAGAAAGGATGGCTGAGATGATTGCGACAGCTCAGAAGACTCAAAAAGTAAAAGCAATTCTGGATGAACTGAAGATCGCTGATCGAAATCCAGGAGTTTGTAGTGGAGATGGCCAGTGGGTTGAAGACGCCGGCGGAAAGGACTTGGTGTCTTATGATCCAACAACGGGAGAAGTCCTTGCCGCTGTACGCCAAGCTACGGCGACAACCTACGACGCACTGATTGAGAAGTCAGTCACCGCATTCCAGTCATGGAAAACGGTTCCTGCACCTAAACGCGGCCTCGTTGTGCGGGATATAGGTACCGCCCTTCGGGGGATTCGGGAACCACTTGGAGAGCTGATTGCTATCGAGATGGGGAAGATCAAGGCAGAGGGTGTTGGCGAGGTCCAGGAAATGATCGACATCTGTGACTTTGCAGTCGGTCTATCGCGCCAGCTGTACGGAAAACAAATGCACTCGGAGCGGCCATCCCACCGAATGTACGAGCAATGGCATCCGCTGGGGCCGATCAGTATCATTACCGCCTTTAACTTCCCGGCAGCAGTCTGGGCATGGAACGCTGCGATTGCAGCTGCCTGTGGCGATACGATGATCTGGAAACCCTCCCATTCGACTCCTTTGGTGGCAATCGCGATTCAACACGCTGTTAATAGCGTTTCCCGTGATCACAATTTGGACGGCGTCTTCAACTTGGTGGTAGGCGACCGGAACGAGGTGGGCAATCGGATGCTGGAGGATGTTCGCATCCCGCTGGTCAGCTTTACCGGATCTGTGAGAGTTGGGCGCCATGTAGCTTCCACGGTCGCCCAGAGGCTCGGCCGCACCATCCTGGAACTGGGAGGTAACAATGCGGTCGTAGTTTCGAAGCACGCCGATTTGAACCTGGCGGTTAGGGCCATTCTCTTTGGAGCAGTTGGCACAGCGGGTCAGCGGTGCACATCAACTCGCCGCGTGATCGCCCACAAGAGCATCGCAGAGGAGTTGCTTAACCGGTTGGTGGCCGCCTATCAACAAGTCCCAATCGGAGACCCAACCGAAGATTCCACACTGATGGGACCTCTCGTCAACCAGGGCGCCGTTGAGGATATGATGCAGGCCCTCGATACCGTCAAACAGCAGGGCGGAGTCGTCCTCACAGGAGGTAACCAGCGGCCTGACCTGGGCGACTGTTTCGTCGACCCTACGATCGTCCGAATGGTTACACAGAGTCCTATGGTTTGCGAAGAGACCTTTGCTCCCATTCTGTATGTCATGGAATACGACAACCTCGATGAGGCGATTGCAATTCATAACGGGGTCCCACAAGGGCTTTCAAGCGCAATGTTCACCACACACCTCCTCGAGGCCGAACGTTTTCTTTCTACGAGCGGCTCAGACTGTGGAATCGCCAACGTTAACCTGGGAACCAGCGGAGCGGAGATCGGTGGAGCCTTCGGTGGGGAAAAGGAGACCGGAGGCGGTAGAGAGTCGGGTTCAGATGCATGGAAAGCCTATATGCGGAGACAGACCAATACAATCAATTGGTCAGATGACATGCCGCTGGCACAGGGGATTGAATTCGGGTAGGAATGGGGGCTGGGGGCTAGGAACTGGGAACTGGGAACTCGGGGCTGGGGGCTGGGGGCTGGGATCAAACCACTAAATCACTAAAACACAAGAAGATCTTACTAGTGATTTCGTGCTTTACTGGTTGATCCTGGTTTCGTGCCAGCCAAGACAAAAAAAGGGGGCAGTTACGTACTGCCCCCTTCATCTATGATAAACCCGACTCAAGAGCCGGGGCAAGGCCGGTCTTCACTATCTTTGACGCACCAGAAAGAAAGAAGTTTCACTTTTTTCGGCAGGAGTAAGTAGTTAGCAGTCTAGAAGCTTTACTACCAAGACACAAAGAGCACCAAGGATTCAAGGTCTTGCTGCTTCTTGGTGATCTTGGTGCCTTGGTGGTAAGTCCCCGGTATTATCCCGATAACCGATTACCGATCACCGATTCCCAGGCAAGACCGGAGCGCGTCGATGGCCAGTTCGAGCCCATGTCGCTTATGCAGTGGAAGTTGTCCAACATGCGCTTCCAAAGCTTCAACGTCCAAAGCCCGGCACTCGGCTGCCGGTTTGGCTTTGACTAACTCCGTGATCCCAGCAGCTGCAGCCATCGCCCCGGGGCATCCCCTGCACTCGAATCGGACATCTTGAACCACATCTTCCTCAATCCGCAGGTACAGTTTTATGATGTCTCCACACACAGGGTTTTCAGCTTGGGCGGAATGAGTGGCATCGGCCAAACTGCCTCGATTCGGCATTTCGGCAATGAGACGGCGGGCACGGTAGCTATACATCAGTCTGTCGTCTTGGGCGCTGCCTCGCGAGCCCGTTCCACAAGGTCAGGGAGAATCCGGAGCACATAGTCGATGTCCTCGGTATTCGTAAACCTCCCAAGGCTGAAGCGAATCGCCCCCTTGATCCTCTCCTCGGGAATGCTCATTGCGGAAAGGACATGAGAGAGAGAGATTGAACCGGCGGCACAAGCAGCACCCGTCGAAACCGCCACGCCCTGAAAGTCGAGAGCGACAAGCAACGCCTCCCCACCAATGCCGTCGAAACTGATGTTCGTAACATGCGGAGCCCGAGCAGTCCGTGACCCGTTGACATGCGTCCCCGAAATTGACTCGAGGATCCCCTCTTCCAATCTATCCCGGAGGCCTCCTATCACAGACTGGAATTCATCCAAGCGCCGAGTCGCGACATTGCAAGCTTTGCCCAGGCCGACAATTCCGGGAACGTTCTCCGTTCCGCCGCGCCGACCTCTTTCGTGTGAACCTCCCAACATCCAGGGAACGACCTCGACTCCTTCTTTAACAAAAAGCGCTCCCACACCTTTGGGGCCATGCAGTTTGTGTGCTGAAATAGACAACAGGTCGACCCCTAGCTGCTTAACGTCGACGGGAATCTTTCCAGCTGCCTGAACTGCATCGGTATGGACAAGTGCTCCCTTCTTCCGTGCGACCTCAGCAATCTCTGAAAGAGGCTGGACCGTCCCCGTTTCATTATTCACATACATGACAGAAACGAGAATCGTGTCCTCTCTGGTGGCTTGCGCAACATCATCGGGTGAGACGATGCCATCAGGCGCTGCATCAAGGTAAGTTACCTGAAATCCGTCGTTTTCCAACACCTCACAGGTTCTCAGCACGGCCGGATGCTCGATCTTACAGGTGACGATATGAGTTCCTCGATCCCGGTAACGCATCGCCAAACCCCAGACAGCAAGATTGTCAGCCTCGGTTCCCCCACTGGTGAACATCACCTCTCGCTCCGGGCAACCCAAAAGTTCAGCAACCTGAGACCGGGATTCCTCTACAGCTTTCCGGGCTCGCTGACCCCTTTCATGAGCAGAGGAAGCGTTTCCATACTCCTCCCTCAGGAACGGAGTCATCGCCTCATAAACCTCAGGGTCCACAGGAGTTGTGGCGTTGTTGTCCAAGTAGACGGGATGCATTGCGGGCATGATACCACATCTTTGACTTGACAGACCTTATACCGGATCTTACAAGCTGAGAGGAACAGCACATGGTAACTGGAGAAAGGTTAAGGCCCATTTTAGCAACGGTTTAGAGATGCACTTGACGGCGGTCAACCTCGATCTTACATAAAGTAATGAGACCAGATTGAACAAACACTGGGCCAACGGCCCAAAGGACAAATAAAGGAGAAAAAGAGATGTTGAACTTAGTACCCATAAGAACTTCAAATGTGTTTTCACCAGCTTCGCTGGATAGATTTTTCGATTCACCGTTTTTTCGTTCCTTTGATGACAGACCGTCTTCACAGGGATGGAACCCCGCCGTGGAGGTTTTCGAATCTGAAGGAGCGCTGAATTTCTCGGTAGAAGTCCCGGGGCTGAATAAGGATGACCTGAAAATCGATGTCGAGAACGGACACCTCACGATCTCAGGCGAGAAGAAGGTCGGATCGGAAGATGGGAAAGAGTACTTCCGCAGAGAGAGGTTTTATGGAGAGTTCACCCGGACTTTTCAGCTCCCTGACTCCGTGGACACGGACAATATCAGTGCGAACCTCACGAATGGAGTGCTCAGGATTTCGATGCCCCGAAAAGAGGAGGCTAAGCCGAAGCAAATCGAAGTAAAAGTTTCCTGATTTCCTGGTTTTCGGACTGGCGCCCCAGGTTTTACCTGGCGGCTTTTTACATAGATCAAGGCGCCGGGTTACCCCCTCAGATTCCATGAGTCTGATCCAAGGTAACCCGGTGCCTTCCTTCTTTGTGCTCTTGGTGTCTTTGTGGTTAGCCTAAAACCTGCCCCAATTACAGCAGGCTTTCTCATTCAAATAGAGCACTCTTCTACTCCAGAGCGATCG
Source organism: Acidobacteriota bacterium (assembly GCA_030614585.1). Taxonomy (GTDB): domain Bacteria; phylum Acidobacteriota; class UBA6911; order RPQK01; family JAPXNP01; genus JAUWTT01. The sequence goes on along the minus strand of JAUWTT010000186.1, from coordinate 2,245 downwards.
ATTCAATCTCTACATCGATCTCGAACGGAAGATTGGCTACCTGGATCGTCGTTCGAGCCGGCGGGATTCCGTCGAAGTAGCTCCCATAGATCTCGTTCATGGTCGCGAAGTTGCCTATATCTCTCAGATAAATCGTCGTTTTGACAATCTTGTCGAGTGACGAACCCGCAGCTTCCAGTACCAACTTCACATTCTGAATGGTCAGGTGGACCTGATCCCCAATGGGTCCGCGCAAGGGTTTCCCAGTCTCCAAAACAATGGGCCCTTGTCCCGAAACAAAAATAAAACCGTTGGCACGAATCGCCGGAGAGTAGGGGCCTGCCGGTGGCGGCCCACTCTCAGGAAAGATTTGCTCTTTCATTTTCACCCCTCTTAACGTTAAGCTGGAATTTCTCAGACAAAGTACTAAACCGCTATCTTATAGAGCAGTAGGAGGCCTGTCCACCGCATGAATGCAACAGTTACACAACAGATTGAACAACTCGGAGTCTTTCCAATTATTGTCATCGAAGACGCCACCGATGCTACCCGATTAGGGGAAACACTACTGAGCGCAGGACTTCCCTGCGCCGAGGTGACGTTCAGAACCGAGGCAGCGGAGGAGGCTATCCGTATACTTGCAGAAGGCTTTCCCGACCTGCTGGTCGGAGCGGGCACGGTCCTTTCCGTAGAGCTGGCACAGAAGGCAATCGATGCCGGAGCGAAGTTCATACTGTCTCCCGGGTTCAATCCAAGCGTCGTCGACTTCTGTCTTAGCCAAGACGTTGAGATCTATCCAGGAATCTGTACACCGACAGAGATCGAAGCCGCCATGGCGAAGGGTCTGAGAGTTCTAAAATTCTTCCCCGCTGGTTCGATGGGAGGCGTCCGGTACTTACAGGCGATTTCGGCGCCGCTCTCAATGGTACGGTACATCCCTACAGGTGGCGTAAACTTGCAGAACCTTCCCGACTACCTCAATTTCGACAAAGTGCTTGCCTGCGCAGGAACCTGGATAGTGAAGAAGCAGTGGTTGAAGGACAAAGACTTTGATCGCATTCGAAAAGAGGCGGAGAAGGCCGTAGCAGTGGTCAAAAAAGTAAGAGGGGATCAGCACGATGGCTAAGCGGGTTGTCACGTTTGGCGAGATCATGCTCAGGCTCAAGTCTCCTGGACACGAGAGACTGCTTCAAAGTCCAGTCTTTGAAGCAACTTTTGGCGGTGGGGAATCCAACGTGGCACAATCACTGGCAAGCTACGGACTGGAAGTCAGCTACGTAACCGCCCTTCCAGAGAACTCGATCGCTGAAGCTTGTATTGGAGAACTGAGGCGCTCAGGAGTCGACACTTCGAGAATCGTCCGCCAGGGAAGCCGTATCGGCATCTACATCCTGGAAGCGGGAGCTAATCAACGACCCTCTACGGTCCTCTATGATCGGACAGGTTCAGCCATTGCTGAAGCCCAGGTCGGCGATTTTGACTGGGATTCCATCTTCGACGGTGTTGACTGGTTTCATTTCACGGGAATCACGCCTGCGATCAGTGCAAGTGCAGCTCTACTTTGCCTCGAGGCCGTGCAGACAGCCAGAAAGAAATCGGTCACGGTCTCTTGCGACTACAACTTTCGCAAGAAACTCTGGAACTACGGTAAATCAGCGCCTGAAGTCATGCGGGAGCTGGTCCAGTATGTGGACATCGGCATCGCCAATGAAGAGGATTGCCAGAAGTCCCTGGGAATCGATTTTGGCCCGGAAGTCGAAGGTGGCCAGTTGGAAAGCTCTCGATATAGAGTGATAGCAGAACAAGTAATGGCTCAGTTTCCGAATCTGAAGAAACAGGCCATTACGCTGCGTGAGAGTTTCAGCGCAGACCATAACGATTGGTCTGGCGTGCTGTACACTGGAGATCAGTTCCTCGAGAGTCGCAAGTACTCGATCCGAGACATCGTAGACAGGGTGGGCGGAGGCGATTCTTTTGCGGCCGGTTTGATCTATGGACTTCTCACCTATCAGGATGACGCGAAGGCGCTCGAGTTCGCGGTCGCCGCTTCATGTCTTAAGCACTCGATCCCGGGAGATACGAACCGGGTCAAAGTCGCGGAAGTGGAGAACCTGATAAAGGGCTCAGGGAGCGGCCGCGTCCAGCGATAGGAGGTTTCACCACCAAGGCTCCAAGAACACCAAGACCCACCAAGAAAAGACGTTTACCGAAGCTCATCAATCGAAAATCGACAATCGACAATCGACAATTCCCTTGTGTCTTGGTG
>JAUWTT010000490.1 GCA_030614585.1 Acidobacteriota bacterium | reverse complement strand
GAAAGGCCGATGGCTACTCACTACTCACTACTTACTACTTACTACTTACTCCTACCGATAACCGATAACCGGTTTCTGGTAGGATAGCCGCGGATTAGATTGGGCCTGTTTTAGTCCTTAGATATTCGAGCTTGAGATTTGTTTCGAATTTCGAGCTTCGAGTTTGTGCGAGTGAAGAATGGTCAAGAAGATTGCACATATTGGGGTGGCGACTCAGTCGATTGCTGCTGCTTCCGAGGTTTACGAAGCATTGGGTATGACGATTGGCCGAGTTGAAGAAGTCGAAGACCAGCAAGTCCGTGTGGTTCTGATTGAAGTGGGCGAATCCGCCGTCGAACTGTTGGAGGCTACCGATCCTGCCTCTCCAATCGCGCGCTTCATCGAAAAGCGAGGAGAGGGTATCCATCACATTGCGTTTGAAGTGGATGACATTGAGAAGCACCTGGAACTGCTCAGGTCGAGAGGTGTGGAGTTGATTGATACCGTTTCCGGGAAGGGAGTTCACGGTGCAGCCGTTGCCTTCATTCATCCTCGAGGAGCCGGAGGCGTTTTGATTGAGTTGTGTGAGCGTTCCAAGGGTGGTGACGCATGAGATGGGGAGACTTTGAGCTTGATCTGATCTCCGACGGCACGTTCCGGCTCGATGGAGGTGCCATGTTTGGAGTGGTGCCGAAGATCTTTTGGGAGAGGAAATTGTCTCCTGACCAGACCAATCGGATCAAGTTGGGCCTCAATTGCCTCCTTGTCCGGGGTAACGGGAAGACCATCCTCATCGACACTGGTTGTGGTTTCAAGTACAGCTCCAAGGAATTCGAAATCTATGGGATAGAACATGAACGGACCGTCTTCGATGATCTTGCAAGGCTGGAAGTTGCTCCAGCCGACATCGATCTTGTCCTCAATACCCATCTCCATTTCGATCACTGCGGCGGGAATACGGTGTGCACGGCTGAAGGGTTAGTGCCTACGTTTCCCAACGCAACGTATGTTGTGCAGCGCCAGGAATTTGAGGACGCTTCTCATCCGTCTGAACGAAACCGGGCGAGCTACTTAGAACAGAACTGGATTCCTCTGGTGGATCGGGGACAGCTGGAACTTCTGGAGGGCAATCACACTATTTGCGAGGGAATCGAGTGTATACCGACTCCTGGTCACACGCTCGGCCATCAGTCAGTGAAGATTCAGTCTGGCGGAGAGACCTTGTTCTTTCTCGGAGATCTTTGCCCGACGTCGGCTCACGTCCCGTTACCCTGGATCATGAGTTACGATCTCTATCCGGCGACCACGCTGGAAACCCGGAAGGAAGTCTACCGGCAAGCGGTCACGGAGGGTTGGACGCTGTTTTTCGAACATGACCCCGGTGATTTGCTGGGCCGCTTGATCGAGAAAGATGGCAACTACCGGGCCGAGACAATGCCGTGGGAGACCTGGTGAGTCGCTACCTCTATGACAAATAAGGAAGACAAGAAGGTATTTGCTGGTATGAATGAAGCGGAAATTGGAATCATTGGTGGGAGCGGGTTGTATGACATGCCCGGTCTCGAAGAAAAACGAGAGCTCAGAGTAGACACTCCCTTCGGTGAGCCGAGCGATGCCTATGTTGTTGGCACTCTTGCGGGAAGGAAGGTGGCCTTCCTGGCTCGGCATGGAAGAGGGCATCGTTTGATGCCGACCGAGTTAAATTTCAGGGCAAACATCTTTGGCTTTAAGAAACTGGGTGTACAGTGGATTCTCTCGGCCAGTGCCGTTGGTTCCCTGCGCGAAGATCACAAGCCGATGGACTTCGTCTTGCCTGATCAGTTTCTGGATCGTACGCGTCAGCGGGTGTCCACGTTTTTTGGCGACGGGGTTGTCGCGCACATCGCCTTTGCGGATCCGGTCTGCTCGAGTTTGGGAGATGTGGTGGAGAAGGCTGCGCAAAAGATCGGTTTTCCCATTAAAAGAGGTGGTACCTATGTCTGCATGGAGGGGCCGGCATTTTCGACGCGAGCTGAGTCAAATCTTTATCGCAGTTGGGGCATGGATCTCATAGGGATGACGAATCTGCAGGAAGCGAAGCTGGCACGCGAAGCTGAGATTTGCTATGTGACGATTGCGATGGTGACCGACTACGATTGCTGGCACGAGGGCGAGGAAGATGTGAACGTGGAAATGCTCATAGGGTATCTCCAAAAGAACAGCGAGAACGCTAAGGAGTTGATAGCTGAAACGATCGGATCGGTTCCCAGGAACCCCGGTTGTTCGTGCCATAAGGCTCTTGAGGGAGCCATCATCACTGATCCCGATGCAATGTCCGAAGAGGCAAAAAGGAGACTTCACCCGATCATCGCCAAATACGTCCGGTCGTGATCTCTCGCTCGAGATGAGGCACGGGTCCAGGGCCGTCTTTCTTTAAGTGCCAAGGTCTTTGCATCCCAGTCCAGTTAATTTTCGAAATGTGAGGGTTTTTATGGGAGTGCTTGTAGTTGGCTCTGTTGCTTATGACAGCGTAAAAACGCCATTTGGAGAGGTCGAACAAGCCTTGGGAGGCTCTGCGGTCTTTTTCAGTGTTTCCGCCAGTTTCTTTTCAAAGGTCCACCTTGTCGCCTGTGTTGGAAAGGATTTTAGACCTGAGGATCGTTTCCTGCTCGAGTCGCGAGACGTTGACCTGGCAGGCCTCGAGGTTATTGATGGAGAGACGTTTCGATGGAAGGGGCAGTACAGCGGCGACCTTAATGAAGCGGAGACTTTGGAGACGCACTTAAACGTGTTCGCAGGGTTTCAGCCAAAGATACCCGAGAAGTACAGAGAGTTGGACTATGTTTTTCTCGGGAATATTGATCCTACCTTGCAGCGCCAGGTTGTCAGTCAGGTGAAAGCTCCGCGCCTGGTGGCTTGCGACACTATGAATTACTGGATCGACGGGCAGTTTCAGTCGTTGATGGAGACACTCAAGAAGGTCCATATCCTGATCATTAACGATACGGAGACTAAGAAACTGGCGCAGGAGGCGAACCTTGTCAAGGCGGCTCGCAAGATTCTCGGATGGGGGCCACGTGTGCTCGTTGTGAAGCGTGGTGAATATGGAGTCACAAAGTTCAGCCTCACCCCGAGTAGAGAGCTGTCTGTCTTCGGAGTTCCTGCATATCCTGTTGAAGAAGTGTTTGACCCAACGGGAGCCGGAGACAGCTTTGCCGGCGGACTCATGGGTTATTTGTCCGGGACGAACCGGACCGATGAAGAAGCCATCCGACAAGCCATTGTATTCGGTTCTGTCATGGCCAGCTTCAACGTCGAGAAGTTTTCGCTGGATCGTCTTCGCGAACTCACATTCACCGAAGTTCAATTTCGATTCCGGGAGTTCCTGGACCTTACCCATTTCGAACAGATTTCGGAGTAGAAACAACTAAATTGCTGCCTGCTCGCAGAATCTCTGGGTACAATAAGTAATGATGGCGTGCCTGGTTTTACTGATTCTTGTGCTTGCTGGGCAGGGCGGTGGCGAAATCGATCCGAAAGCTCTGGAATGGTTCTCCAAAGGAGAGAACCTGATCGGGACTGATCAGGAGTTCTCGGACCTGCAAGCGGAGTATTTTGAAAAGGCGCTGAGTGTAGATCCGGGCTTTCCAGCCGCCCACCTGAATCTGGTGATCATTTACCTTCGTCAGGAGAAGTTGGATCTCGCCTTGAGCCACTCCGAAGCATTACTGCGGCTCGACCCGGAGGATCCCAGAGGCTATCGGATGCGAGCACGAATCCGCTCGCTGCAGGATGACCGGGAGCGCGCAATTCAAGATCTTGAGAAGGCGGCGGCCCTGGATCCGGAGGATTATCGCACCTGGGAGGAACTCGCCCACTTTCACTATGAAGGTGGCCAATACGAAAAGGCCCTGCAGGCTTACCAGAAGATCCTGGAACTGCACCCGTCACCAGTCGCGGT
>JAUWTT010000554.1 GCA_030614585.1 Acidobacteriota bacterium | reverse complement strand
TGTGGGGGCAAGTGCAGGAACCGATAATCAAACTCGAAGTCCGACTGGTTCAAATCGAAGTACGGGTTACTCAGGACGGGAAGCCGGTTAGGGGACTGGCCAGAGAAGACTTCGAACTGAAAGAGGATGGCGATCTCCAAGAGGTTAGCCGGCTTGAGTTCGTCGCGGCTCCTGAACCTCCGGCACCAGCGAATCGGGCTCCTTCCTCCATGCCCGACTCCACCGATCCCCCGATTGAACAAGCTTCTCCCGGCAGAGGAGCCTTGACCTGGATTTACATCCTTCCGGAAGTCCAGAACCCGGCAGAGTTCATTCGCTCTGTTCCCGCTATCAAGGAATTTCTGGTGGAGCAGATTCAGCCAGGCTTTCTGGTGTCGTTGGGAGGGCTTCCTTTTACCGATAATCAGGACCTGCTGCTTGCTACCCTAGACCGGATGCTGGAGGGACCCTTTGGTGAGTCAGAACTCAAGGGGGCCGTGGATCCAGCTCACGCCCATCTTGCTGACCTCCAGTTTCAGCGTGACATTGCGGCGGCGATGCAACAGGAGAGTGATCTGCTGGCTAGTCCCGGGTTCACCCGAGAACCCTGGGGTAACGGAAGGATGGATCAAGTGGCGACCTTCTCAGTCGAAAAGGTCGACCGTCAGATTTCATTCTACGGGAGAATGGCCCTGCTGCGTTACCTTGACCTGATCGAGAAGCTGGCAGCCTACCCTGGAAAGAAGATCATTGTCCTGTTTCGTTCAGGATTCCGACTCGATTCGGACAACGGGGAACTAATGACACAACTGGCTGCTGCATCCATTCGACACAGAGTCAGCCTGTACGTTGGAGATTCCCGGGGCCTCGAAGCATCGGTTCCCGTCGAAGATCGAAGAGCAGCTCTGGCCTGGAGCTACGGGCGACGTCGGAGGGGTACCAGCATCTTCCATGATCAGTAACTCCAGCTGGAGTCCAAGGATGGCCTCGTGGTATTAGCCAAGGAGACCGGTGGGAAAGCACTCATCGACACCAATGACATGGGAGCGGTCCTGGATGCCGTCGCTGAAGATGCCGGCGACTACTACGTCTTGGGGTATTATCCCCGCAGCCTGCAGGAAACCGGACGTTTCAGGAAACTTGAAATCAAGCTCAATCGCCCCAATTTGAAAGTTGAGGCTCCGCGTGGTTACTACGAAAGAAAGCCGCTCCAGTCACTGTCAAAGAATGAAAAGGAGATCTACCTGCGTCAAGTGATGAATGCGAATCCTCAAATGGACTTCCCGCTGTCAGCAGAGTACTCGCTGGTCTCTGAAGAAGGGGGAGGCCCAGTGATGGTATTCAGCGTCGGTGCCGCGCTGAAGGATCTTTCGGCAGAAGAATCAAAAAACCATGTGGAGCTGGACGCCACGGTAATGATGAGGCTCAACGAACGACTCTTACAGAAACTACCGGTTTACCTGGATCAGAGACTTGAGCACAGGATGGCAAGAGACCAGTGGAAAGCCGCTCGCGAAAACGAACGGTCATTCCTTGCATACAGTTCCCAACTCCCCCTGTCTCCAGGGATATATGACTGGAAGATAGTGCTGCTTGACGAGAACTCAGGGAGAATTGCCAGTTACGAGCGCAAAATCGTGGTGCCCGATTTCAGTCGTCCTTCAACTGCTGGAACACTACTACTGACTCACGAGTTGACCGAGACAACCTCCTCCGGGGAGAAAAATGCCGATGGACCGGGGCCAGACAGTCCGCTCCTTCAAGCCGGCGGTTTCCTCTACTTGCCTCAGCCATCTGCGGTTTTCAAACAGGGGGATTCCATCCACGTACTTTTTCACTTTTACAACCCGACTGAATCCGATAAGGCTATTGCCGCAGAAGGAATGCAGATCGGAATCTTCAAGAATAGTCAGCCAGTCGCAGACGTTGAAGCTTATGGCCGGCCGTACCTGGACCGGGCGAGAAATATCATCCGTTATACAGCCGTCGTTAATACCGCGACACTCGATTCCGGTGAATACACACTTTTGGCAGTCCTTCCCAACTACCAGACTCGGCAAGTACCCCATGTGGAGAAGAACTTCACGATCCTTCCGAGGTAACACGAAAGGGAATCTCCTGAACTTGAGGTGAGTGCGTTGTGCCGCCGGCATCTGGGGTGTCCCGACTGACGGGAGTGCCGAAGGCGGGCAGGACTTGATGCTGCTCGAGAGTGTTCAATAAACCTCGAAACCACGGCCTAGTCGGTTGAGGGTTCCGTGTCCTGTTCCTGGCCTCGCAAGTCCTTTACCTTGAGGATGCCACCGGTGTCCTGTGCGATGTACAGGTAGCCCTCTTCGTCCTTCGCCAGGCCTTCCTGATTGTCACCCAGGAACGCATATTGGTTGACAAGTTCCCCTTCCAGAGTCACTTCCACCAGGATGTTGTCTGCGTCGCTGACGACGTTGAGGAGGCCGGATTCGAAGTCGTAATAGATAGCGGCGGGGTCGTCCAGCTCTAAAGGAAGCACTCGAACAATAGGCGCTTGACCTCCTTCAGAGCCGCCTGATCTCAAGGGTGCCTCGACTTCGATAACCATTGATTGATCCCATTGGTTCCCAATGAAGAAAGTGCCTCCCTCCGGGTGCTCCCGATTCGGAACAAAAGTGATCGATTCACAGCCGTTGTCGAACTTCTCTGTCTGTTTTTCGAGGAAGTTGGAATTTCCCTTAAAGGCTCGGCTGATTGGGAACCTCCTGATTACCTTTCGCCTATCCGGATCGTATTCGAGGATGACGTCCACCGACTCAGCAACGATGTAGAGGAGACCCGTCTCGGGGACAACCGTGATGCCTTCCAGATCGCCCGGTAGCGAATCGAGAAAGAGGGGAGTACCATCGGTCTCAATTTCCGTGATCTCTCCTTCGTCACCTACAACGAAGAGTGTCTTGCGGATTGGATGGTAGACAATGCCCGAAGGTTCCGTGAAGTCCTGTTGGTCAATGTCTCCACCGAAGCCTGGTTCGTCTAACCAGAGATAGGGAAAGCGAATGACAACTTCTGCCGGTTCACTCGAGCAACCGCCTGTGACTCCAACGAGGAGTATTACTAACCATCCCAGTAGGAGCGCTCTCCTGTACATCAGCTTTGAATCCTTCCGTTCCAGCAATATCGGTGCAGCCTTGCATCAGACATGAGAGTCCAGATGATACCAGACGGAGGTTGAGTGCTGACGAATCCTGTGAGGTCGGATTCTCCGTAGGGTCGAAAGGGGTGTCGCGAGGGAAAGGGCTTGGATTACAGGTTTGGGTCGTGGGTCTTGCGGGCTGGGTCTTGAGTCTTGTTCGTGCTCGTAATCGACTAAATCCTTAGCGATCTTAACGCCTTTGCGTGAAATAAATCTGCCACCAAGACCACTAAGCTGAAGTTCCTCCCGCTCAAGAACAGTATCC
>JAUWTT010000232.1 GCA_030614585.1 Acidobacteriota bacterium | reverse complement strand
TTCGCTTGGCTGCAATTCTCGCGATTCTCTCCCATTTTGGGATAGCGGCGTTCACCTACGAACGGAGTCCTGTGCTTGTGGCTGAGGATAGGGTCTGGGAACTTTGGGCGATCTGTTTCCTGATTACGCTACTGATGAGCCTCCTGCCTCTTGCTGTCGCGATGATCTTTGCTTCTAAAGGCTTGCCGTTCAGTCCAATATCCGTTGGAGCCCTCTGTGGTTTAGGGGCTGGTCTTTCAGGTGAGGCCGCTTGGCGGATGCATTGTCACTTCACTTCCTGGGAGCATATTCTGACTGCGCATACGAGTGCGGTTCTGGCAGCCGCCATCGTGGGCGCTCTGGCCGGTTACCTTTGGCAGCGTCGGCAGGCAGGGGCACGGATCTGATTGTAGCTGCGACAACCTCCTCATAACGTCGTGCTCGTGCTCCTTCGCGTGCTCGTAATCGATCGCCTTCAAGAAGTGTGGTTGAGATGAACAACTGGACAGCATTCTCTTGACGATTGCGAGAGGAGGGAGATTGGCTAACGACGAACGACGAACGGCAAGCCTTTGCGATTCTTGATTTACGAATGTCGAATTGTGAGTTTCGATTCTCGAGCACGCGCACGATCACGAGCAGGAACAGGGCGTTCTCAGCTCCTACGTCCACCAAGCAGCCCGGACCTCATGAGGAAGTAGAGCAGGGTCATAAGAGAACTCGCAACAGCGGCAACATAGGTCATTGCGGCTGCATTGAGTACCTTGTCTACGCCTTCTCGCTCCCGGGCCGTTATGATGCCCCGGTTCACCAACAGCGCTTTGGCACGACTGGAAGCATTGAACTCAACCGGAAGGGTCACGAGCTGAAACGCCAGTACCGCGGAAAAGAGAACGGCGCCTACCAATACCATGTTCTGGGATGCCATGAACAGCCCCAGTAGCATCACGATATAGCCCAATTTCGATCCGATACCTGCTGTGGGTACCAGGAGGCTGCGGAGCCACAGAGGCTTATAGTGCTCAGCATGCTGAATGGCGTGGCCGGCTTCATGAGCCGCGATCCCAACGGACGCCACAGAAGGTGAATCGTACACACTTTCTGAGAGGGCAAGTTGCTTCTTGACTGGGTGGTAATGGTCGGAAAGCCCCACTCCCTTCGCCCGCACGATTCTGACGTCGCTTATTCCGGCACTGCTCAGAAGCTCCGCTGCTGCCTGGGCGCCGGTCAGCCCTCGACCGGAGCGAATTTGAGAGTATTTCTTGAAGTTCGCCTTGACGCGCCAGCTGGCCCACATCGAAAGGATAAGGGCGGGAGCAATCATGATGAAATACATAGGGTCGAAGTACATAATCCAGAACTCCTAATGGAACTTGATCATTCAATTCCGATTGTGTGTCACTTACGTTGTACTATTCTTTCATAATACCTCTCGATGATGTCTGCAAGATTTGTGGGATTTTATGCGAGAAAAGCGCTAGATTATTAAGTACGGAAGGAGACCGGAATTCGACAGATATTTGGGCACACACTTGGAATTAAGCCCGCTCAAATCAGAGCACTGGAACGAACCTATCGAAGAAAAGTTGATCCCAGCCTCGTAGTGTCTCCCGAACTTGCTTACCACCTGACCGCGGTTTCCCACGAGATTGGACGCCAGGTGGGGGTCCTGATGAGCCGGGATGGAACGGTACGTAAGGTGGTTGTTGGCGATGCCGAAGAGCTGCAAATCCCGGAGATTGGGCGTCTGCGTGGCGGGGCTGGGCGTCTGCGTGGCCTGCGACTGGTTCACACCCACCTCAGGGGTGAGCCACTTACAGCTGATGATCTGAATGATCTCGCTCTATTGCGCCTGGACATGGTTGCAGTGATTCAGGTTCGACCGAATGGTCGGCCTGGGAGTTTGGAGATTGCCCATGTTGTTCCTTTGAAGGGTGAGGAAACCGAGGACGACGGCGGGCCCATCCATAGGATGACCTTCTCGGACGTCGGAGGTCTGGATTTTGACTTTGGTGACACTGTCCGGGCCCTCGAAAGCGAATTTTCGAAACTCCTGGGGAGGGGTGGCGCGGATACCTCCCGCGAACGAGCTCTGGTCATTGGCGTCAGGATGGAAGACGAGCGTTTCGAGGAGACTCTTGAGTTAGCTCGTTCTGCCGAGGTTGTGGTAGCAGGGCAGATCCGACAGCGTCGGCCTCGCCCTCATCAGAAGACCGTAGTAGGGAGCGGCAAGCTCAGACAAATCGTCCTGGAAAGCATGCGTCGGCAAGCAGATGTAGCGATTTTCGATGTCGATCTAAGCCCGGCCCAGGCGAGAGCCTTTGAAGACAGGACTGGTCTCAAGGTGGTGGATCGAACTCAGCTGATTATGGATATATTCGCCCAAAGGGCTAGAAGTCGAGATGGAAAACTGCAAGTAGAGTTGGCCCAGCTTAAGTACTCGCTTCCTCGTCTCAGCGAGAAAGATGGGGGCTTGTCCCGTCTGACAGGAGGGATTGGAGGAAGAGGGCCCGGCGAAACTGTCCTGGAAGTAAGCCGTCGGAGGATCCGCGACCGGATCAGAAAGCTGGAGAAGCAGGTAGCCAGGCTTTCAAAGGAACGAAGCTTGAGACGAAGGCGGCGTCAGAAGAACAATGTTCCGGTTGTTTCCATCATCGGCTACACTAACGCTGGTAAGACGACGCTCTTGAATGCGCTGACGAAAAGCTCAGTCGAGACGGACGATAAGCTTTTCGTCACGCTGGATCCGACGACTCGCAGGCTTCGTTTTCCGCGTGAAGGGGAGGTCATAATCACCGACACTGTCGGGTTTTTGCGGGATATGCCTGCAGATCTGGTAGCTGCTTTCAAGGCTACTCTCGAAGAACTGGCAGAGGCCAACGTGCTTTTGCACGTTGTGGACGCAAGTGATGAGGATGTCGAGGAAAAACTCAAGGCTGTGAGAGGTCTTCTGAGCGAGTTGAAGCTAATGGGCATCCCAGGACTTCTTGTACTGAATAAATGCGATTTGCTGGATGCTGAACAGGTCAGGGTATTAGTACGGTACTATGAGGGAATCGCAGTCAGCGCCAGTGCTCGCACTGGGTTATCGGAACTGATCGATAGCACGGAAAGGTTACTCAGCACGCGTTTTAAGGAAGGAAACTCCTCTCGGCTTCCAGGTGAATACGCGGTGGGAGGCGACCGGACCTAACATCGCGGAGTGGGAGAAGCGAGAGACGATTTGAGAAGAAGGTATTTAACAGATGCCAATTGACAAGGCTAAAAGCAGGTTCAAAGGGTACTTGTCTACGGATGAAGAGACTCTGGGCTCCCTCAGTACCGATTTTGGTCGATTAGTCAGGAAAGTGCCGTCAATGGTCGCAGTTCCGGCTGTTGCGCTAGATGTTCAGACAATGGTTCAACTCGCTAACGAGGAGGGGTGGACCGTTTCGACACGCGGGGCCTCCCATTCTCAAAGCGGGCAATCACTGTCTGAGGGAGGAATCCTCCTTGACATGCAAGGCCTCAATAAGATCGGTCCTATTGAGGAGGACTCGGTATGGGTGGATGCTGGAGTCGCCTGGGGTGATCTGGTTGAGAGAACTACTGAACGTGGATTGATACCTCCTGTGTTGACGAACAATCTGAATGTTACGGTAGGTGGCACGGTCTCCATGGCCGGTCTCGGAGTGGCCTCTCATCGGTACGGGACGCAGGCCGATAATGTGCTGGCGCTCGAAGTCGTGACTGGCGTCGGAGATCTGGTCCAGTGTTCCCCCGAAGAGAATAGAGAGTTGTTCGATTGTACTCGGTGCGGCTTGGGTCAGTTCTCAGTTATCACTCGGGTTAAGCTGAAACTCAGATCCGTTCTTCCCAGTGTCAGGACCTATTACCTCCTTTACGATGATCTCGGTAGCCTGATGGAGGATCAGACACGGATCTTACATAATCAGAAATTCGATTTTGTCGAGGGTTGGTGTGCACCTTGCGTTCAGGGCTTAAAGACCTTTGGAGAGGCCAGGGTACCATTCGCGGAATGGTTCTATCCTGTCCATTTGACGGTCGAACATGGGGGGACGGCTCCTTCTGAGTCGATTTTGGCCGGCCTGAACTTTTACCGGCATGTTCATACCGAAGATGTCGCGCTGTCGGCTTATGTGCAGAGGCTGGAGCCGGTGTTTCAGATGTGGCGCGAAAGTGGTGGCTGGAATTTGGCCCACCCATGGATGGAGGTGATCCTGCCCTGGGAACGGGCCGCCGAGTATATCCAGGGTGTTTTGAGAAGTTTCCCACCGAACCTCCTGATTGGAGGTCACGTACTGTTGTGGCCATGTACTGGGGCCGCCGCGAATGCGCCGCTGTTCATGCACCCTGAGGGCGATTTTGTGATGGGATTCGGAATCCTTCCGGCTGTGCCGCGGCATCTGGTGGAGATGTCTGTTTCCTTGTTGAACAGAGCCAGCGACCTGTGCATTCAGTTGGGTGGAAAACGATACCTTTCCGGATGGGTCGAGTTTGACCATGATAAATGGAAGGCACATTTCGGGGATCAATGGCACCAGTTCGTTCAGTGGAAAGAGTTCTTTGATCCTAACGGCCTGCTGAACCCAGGTTTCCTCAAGTACACGGAGTAGAGGGCTGCTTTTTTCTATTCAGAACGTCGGGAAAGAATTCGCCGGGAACTGGCTGCTGCGTAACGTTTCAGCAACTTGTCGAGCGTCCGACCACGTTGGGTTAATTGGGAGTAATGGAGTCGGGAAGACCACCCTGTTAAAACTGATCAAGGGTGAACTGGACCCGGACGAAGGACAGTTGATTCGGTCCAGTGAATTTGCAGCCGCAACTGTTTCCCAGATACCGGAAGTGGATCTTGACAACAGTGTGTATGGTGAGGCACTCACATCCTTCGAGCCTTTGCAAAAGGTCGAGAAGCGTCTCGAAGATATAGAGCATGTGATTGCCGAACAGCATGGGACTGACGAGGTCGCCGCTGAGTACGATCGACTCCGCACATACTTCGAGATCCAGGGCGGTTATGATTACGAGTCCCGTACTGAGCGGGTCCTCTATGGCCTTGGCTTCTCTGAACAGGAACTAGAGTATCCGTGCAGCAATCTCAGCGGAGGACAGTTGAGCCGCCTTGCGCTGGCCGTGGCGTTGCTGAGTCCGGCGACGGTATTGCTTCTGGATGAGCCCACCAACCATCTTGATTTGAGTGGCAGCCTCTGGCTCATGGACTACCTGCGCGAACTGCGCCGGACGTTCATCGTGATCAGCCATGACAGATACTTCCTGAACATCGTTACGAATCGCACTTGGGAGATCGAGGAGAAGACTCTGTACGATTATCCGGTCGCTTTTGGTGCATCGCGCCGGCTCCGGGATGAACATTTCCGTCGCAGGCAGTTGGAATTTGAGCGTCAGCAGGAGTGGAAGCGACGAACTGAGGATTTCATCAGGCGCAATATTGCCGGACAGAAAACTCGCCAGGCTCAGTCACGTCGGAGGCAGCTGAAACGAACTGAATGGATTGCAAGCCCCGAAAGTGGTCCCAACAGCCTCAAGTTAAGAATCAAGGAGGCGGCTCGGGGTGGGGCACTCACCTTTGAAGTTCAGTCGGGTTCCATCGGATTCAAGAACAGGGTTCTTGTCCAGAATGTAAATTTGGCCGTCTATCGTGGACAGCGGATAGGAATTCTGGGTGGAAATGGGGTTGGCAAGACTACCTTGCTGAGAACGGTTTTGGGTCAACACCCACTTTTGGATGGGCATCACTCATGGGGTGATCTGAACCTTGTTGGGTATTTTCGCCAGGAAGCAGCCTGCGGAGCTCCAGACTCGACGGTGTTGGAGGTTCTCGCCGAGTTGGCACCCGGGCTGACGGATGGAGAAATACGAGATTTCGCGGCCCTGTTCCTTTTCCAGAAAGACGATGTTTTCAAAACGGTCGAACAGCTGAGCGGAGGAGAGCGAAGCCGATTGGCTATGGCGCGCCTGTTCTTCAGTCCGGTGAACGTGCTGGTTTTGGATGAACCGACAAATCACCTGGACATTGACAGCCAGGAAGTGTTGGAGAAAGCTCTCAAACTGTTTCGCGGCACCCTTATTCTGGTTTCCCACGATCTGTACTTTCTCGAACAGGTTGTGGATAGGTTCTTCCTGATTAAGGATCAGCGCCTCATACACCTCGCAACCCTCGAAGAGTTGCGGTCCGAAATGGACCTGTCCCAGACACGGGTGAGTCCAAAGGAGAGTCCAGCCGCCGCACCGAGAAGAAAGCCAAAGGGGTTGTCGAAGAATGAGCAGATGCGCTTGCGGACACGCTTGAGCCATGTTGAGTCTCGGATAGAGTCGTGCGAGACGCGTAAGTCCGAAGTCGAAACCCAGTTGAATCAGGGTGGGGAAGACTATGTTCTTCTGGAACAGCTGGCCGCTGATTATCACAAACTGGACCACGAACTTGCGGAACTCCTTGGAGAGTGGGAAGAGTTGGCAAAGAAGCTCGAATCGGGAGCTGCGCCGACAACTTGAGGGGGGTGTGGGTGCTAAGATAACTAGCGAAAATGGTTCGCAAAGTTGTCCTGGCAAGCCCGCGTGGGTTCTGCGCCGGAGTAGTCCGAGCAATCGATATTGTCGAATTA
>JAUWTT010000166.1 GCA_030614585.1 Acidobacteriota bacterium | reverse complement strand
GCGCCGGCGCCCGGTCGGCCGCCAGAATCGTGGTGATCAGACGATACCGAGACTCACTATCCGGCACGCCTTCCAGCCGGTATTCGACGACGCGGACTTTGATGGGCCGCCGATCATGCCTTCGATCCTTATCCGAAGCATAGATACGGCTCAGATAAGAACCGTCGGCCAGACGCTCAAGACAGGGCAGGCGAAGGTTCTTCTTGACCCTCCAGAGCAAGTCTGCTCCCGTCTTTCGAGCTTCGTTCCAGCAGTCGTAACCGAAGTAGTTGCGGTCCGCAAGACAGAGCATGCCGGATTCCAGCCGGCCGAACGTCCGCCGTGCCAAGGTCGTCTCGGCCGTAGCGTAGCTTCCCATTTCGGCTCCGAACAACACATGGGTCCCGTTTTCGACCAGTGATACGAAACGCAACTGCGGAAAGCCGCTCCGACCTCGGGACGCTCCCGGACGTCCGAACTCGTCGGCATTGACCCGGGTATCCGCCAGATCCAGCGTACTCCCGTCCAGACTCACCAGCCTCCAGTCCCGAAACCGCGCTCCTTTCGTCTCTGGGCAGGAGATCAGTCCGACCAGTTCCTGGTACAAGGCCCGTAGCGGTTCCGCCCCCACTCGGGTCCGGGCCTGCGAAATGCCCGACTTCCCGGTCCGGCGCAACTGCTTGACCGGCAGTCCCATCCACTCCAATCCCTCCACCAAACAGCGCAGCACCTCGCCGTAGGAGACCTGCATGTAGAGCGCCAGGGCGATGACGTAGTAGACCACTACATGGGCCGGCAAACGCCGCTGCCGGACACTCTGCCGCCCCTCCCTTTCCAGAATCTCGTGGATCTTGCTCACCGGAAACTGCTTCGCGATCACTCCCAAACTGATGAAATCCGTAATCCGTGCACCCTTCGGCAACTCCGCCAAAGTCCGAGCCATGACACCCTCCTTTCTCCTTGTCCAAAGAAAGGATAATCCATGACTCCGACACTAAGTGAACAGTATTGGGGCTAAGCCTTTCCGTATAAGAAGTTGCCGTCTCTTCTTGTGTACTGCTCTAAGAATTTATTTATCAGACATTTGTCCTATCCCTCGCCCCGCCGTGCTCCCCTCATCTCTGTACTTCTCCCTGTCTCAAAGTGCCAAGGCCCTCTCCGTGGGAGGCACCCACGCTGTTCTTAAAATATAGTAACGCAAGAGTTGAAAGATGTACGAGATTCTTCTTCTCAAGGCGCTCAATTCCTCTCGAAGCATGATCGAACCGATCAAACACCAGATTGAGAAGGCACGACTCGTCCATCACGATGAGTTTGTCATCCGGTTGGGGCGAACGGTTCTCCCTGATGCCCTGGCCAAGGAGTACCAGAGCGTAGGCTACGAGTGGTGCTGGGGGTATATGTTTGCCGCCAACCCCCGGTGAAGGAATCCAAATGAACAGTTCTAAGGTCTAAACACCTTGAAGTGACTGTTTCTAAATAGCTTATTAGTGACGGCATGTTTCAGTCATTAGATATTCGAGCTTGGGATTTGTTTCGTATTTCGAGCTTCGAGCTTCGGATTTGGGCGGGGTGCCCTTTTGGGCAACACGCCCTATAAGATAGGTTCCTCACGCTTTCCAGGACCAGGTGCTCGCCATCCTCTCGAACAGCCCGGCCCGTCAACAGCCTATTCCCTTCCAGCCGTCCATCCAGTTTGGCCTTGAGGTAGTTTCCTGCCACTGCTTCCCGCATTCCATTTTTCTTTTCGGTGAGCGTAAGAACTGACAAGCGCTGCCCCAGGAACCGGCGGCGAAACTCAGAATTCTTGCGAACAGAAAGTTCGCGCAGTTCCTGACTCCTCTTCTTGATCAGTTTGGAATCGACTTTATCGCCAAACCCTGAGGCTCTTGTACCCGGTCGATCACTGTATGGGAACACATGTATGTACGTAAACGGTCCGTCTTCCAAAAAGCGAAAGGTCGCCTCATGATCTTCCGCAGTTTCACCGGGAAATCCAACAATCACGTCGGTACCGATCCCAGCTTCAGGAATCAGTTCTCGAATCCTCTTGACGATCCGGGCGAATTTCTCGGTGTTGTAAGGCCTGAGCATTCTCTTCAAAACCCGATCAGAACCGCTCTGCAAACAAATATGGAAATGAGGTGCAATCTTGTCGGTGGCTGCAGCCAACTCGATCACTCGCTGCGAAAGTTCCATCGGCTCGATTGAACTCAGGCGCAGACGGCCGAGTCCTGGAAGTCCCGCTATATCAGTCAACAAATGGTCCAGCGGGTAGCGAGGCTGGACATGCATGCCATAAGTACCTATGTGAATTCCTGTCAGCACAATCTCAGCGAAGCCGGCATCAATCAGATCCTGGACCTGTCTGAGAATCGTATCGGGCGGAACGCTGCGGCTTGGACCCCGCACCTCCGGAATGATGCAGTAAGCACATTTCGCATCACAGCCATCCTGGATCTTCACATAGGGTCGAGTCCTGCCCCCCACGAATTCGGCCGGTGTTAGCTCCAGGGTCCGGTTCTTAAGGAAATCCTCTCTAAAAACAGGAACTTCGCAGTCTGCTCCATTACCTACCCTGGGTCCGGCAGGCAGGGATTCTGATATTTGCACCAGATCGCCCTTATGCGTATTCCCAATGACTGCATCAACCCCTTCGATATTCGCCAAAGCTTCAGGGTCTCGCTGCGCGTAGCAACCTGTCACAACGATCCTTGCTCCCTGGTTTTCCCGCCTCATCTTCCGGGTTAGCTGGCGAACCTGCTGATCCGAACGGTGAGTAACTGTGCAAGTGTTAAGGACGATGATATCGGCATCACCAGGCTGGTCAGTCTCTTCAACGGATGATTGCAGGAAACTTTCCCGAATGGCGGCACTATCCGCCTGGTTGGTACGGCAGCCGAACGTGGCGATGTAAAACTTCCGCATAGCTCCTGGTTCCGTCTCTAACTAGTTTCCAAATGTGCCAGCTGCCCACAAGCGGCGGCAACATCAAGTCCCCTTGTTTTTCGAACAAATGCAGATACATTCAGTTCGCCTAGAATCTCCTGAAACCGCCTAATTTGATACTCCTCCGGGCGCTCATGCGGCAGGCCGGGATTAGGATTGTAGGGAATTAGATTGACCTTACTGGGGATCCCGCGCAAGAGTCGAGCCAGCCTTCGAGCATCTTCATCGCTATCGGTTTCATCTTTCAACAGCACGTATTCGATGGTAATGCGTCTTCGAGGCTCAAGAGGGAAATCCCTACATACATCCAGCAACTCTTTGAGATCCCACCGTTTGTTGATGGGCATTATCCTGTTTCGGACTTCAGCAGTAGTTGCGTTGAGGGAGATGGCAAGGTTGGGTAGTTTCGGCTCCTCAGCCATCTGCTTCAGGACCGGTATAACTCCCGAAGTTGAAACCGTAATCCTGCGATGCGAAAGGTCCATACCTTCGGAATCAGTCAGGAGGCGAAATGCTTTCATCACGTTTCTGTAATTGTACAGAGGCTCGCCCATCCCCATAAAAACGATATTGAAACCGTTTGCACCCACCAGCCCCATCTCAATCGCCCGCAATACCTGTCCGACGATCTCGCCGACACGAAGGTTCCTGGCAAAACCCATCCTCGCCGTCATACAAAACGTACACCCCACGGCACAACCCACTTGCGATGAGATGCACAGAGTGTCACGGGTTTCTTCCGGAATGTGCACCGCTTCGACAAATGCGCCATCATCCAGCCGAAGAAGTAGTTTGACGGTTTCATCCCGGGACGTAACGGCCTGATGAACAGTCGGGAGAGTCACTGAGTAATCCTGCAACAGTCGCAACCGAAACGATTTCGACAAATCGGTCATGTGGCCAAGGTCGTACTGCTTCCGCCGGTAAAGTTGAATGTACAACTGTCTACCTCGAAAGGAATCTTCCCCAAGGGACTCCGCTAGTTGCACGAGTTCCATCTGATCCAAACCCAGGAGGTTGTTGTTCATACCCTGTTGGTACATTCTACCGCACCGTGAAGCTCTCGATCCTTGGCAGTGGCAGCGGTGGAAACTGCACGTATATCGAAACAGAGAAGTGCCGGCTTCTGGTGGATGCCGGGTTTGGAATCCGTAGTCTGAAAAGACGCTGCAATGAGGCAGGATTGGAACCTGAACGGATCGACGCCATACTCATCACTCACGGCCACACCGATCACGTCTCTGGAGTAGAGGGGCTTTCGCGCCACTTCGGAGCGCCCGTCTACGCTTCTGAGGGAACCCGAGACGAAGCATTCTCACTTCAAAGAATCGACAACATGGAACCCTTCAGGAGCGGCGACTCCTTTGTCATCGGAGATATCCAAGTCACGACATTCCCGATTCCACATGATTCGGCAGAAGCTGTTGGATTCAGGTTGTCAAATGGTGGAGTCACAGGACTTCTGGCAACTGACCTGGGACGAATCACTCAGACAGTTGAAACCCACGCTCGCGGATGCGATTGGCTTGTGCTCGAGTCAAATCATGACGAGGAACTACTGAAGCTGGGGCCCTATCCGTGGATCTTAAAACGCCGCGTCCTGGGTGATCACGGCCATCTGTCAAATCGCTCTCTTGCCGACTTTCTCACCGAAGGCTTTGATGGAAACGCTTCACATCTCTTCCTGGCTCACTTGAGTCGGCAAAACAATGCTCCTGAATTGGCTCTGGATTCTGCCACCCAGGCGATTCAGCAGCGAAGCGCTCGGCTACCAGGACGGGACCTCCAGATTCACTTGACTCACCAGAGCAAACCTTCCATAGTCTTATCTCTATGATTTCAAGATACACCTTCCCTGAGATGGCTCGGATATGGTCCGAAGAGCGGAAATTCCGAGCTTGGTTAGAGGTTGAAATTGCGGTTTGCGAGGTACTGGCCGAGAAGGGCGAGATCCCTTGGGAAGCGGTCAAGACCATCAAGGAGAAAGCTGACTTCTCGGTCGAGAGAATCAAGGAGATCGAGAAGGTTACTCGCCACGATGTTGTCGCTTTCACGACAGCCGTCGCGGAGCATGTGGGGCCTGCTTCAAGGTACGTACATTTGGGACTCACCTCAACCGATGTGGTCGACACTGCCCAGGCCCTGCGGGTAAGGGAAGCGTCAGATCTAATCGAAAAAGAGATTTGCGGACTGCTCGACACACTCAAGCGCCAGGCCCTCCGCTACAAAGACACGCCTATGACAGGTCGGACCCATGGAATCCACGCAGAACCGACGACTTTTGGCCTGAAGCTGGCAGTCTGGTATTCTGAGATGCAGCGGAACCTGGAGCGCTTTCAGCACGCCCGAAAGAACCTTGAAGTCGGGAAAATAAGTGGGCCGGTCGGCTCTTTCTCCCACCTCCCTCCCGACGTCGAGGAACTTACTTGCCGGAAACTGGGCATCGGCTACGCCAAGGCTTCGACTCAAACACTCCAGCGGGATCGCCACGCCGAGTACCTCTGCACCCTGGCGATTCTTGGATCCACCTACGACAAGATTGCAACTGAGATCAGACACCTGCAACGCACGGAGGTCCGGGAAGCCGCCGAGTCATTTGGCTCAGGCCAGAAAGGAAGTTCGTCCATGCCCCACAAGAGGAATCCAATCACTTGCGAGAATGTGAGCGGACTTTCTCGAATCTTGAGGTCTAATTCCCTCGTAGCACTGGAGAATGTACCTCTCTGGCATGAACGTGACATCTCCCATTCTTCGGCGGAAAGGGTGATCCTGCCCGACAGCACGACGCTGGCACACTACTTGTCGGTAAAAGTCGAGAGAATCATCGGCGGCATAGTGGTGAACTCTGAGCAGATGCTGGCCAATCTCGACCTGATGGGGGGACTCATCTACTCTGGAACGCTGTTGCTTGAACTGTGCCGTAAAGGAGTGCTCCGGGAAACGGCCTACACGTGGATTCAAAGGAACGCGATGAGAGTTTGGGATGAGAAGGCAGATTTCAAAACCCTCATACTGAGCGATGAAGACATCCGAAATCATCTTTCTGAAGCCGAGGTCGAGGCCTGTTTCAACTACCGCGAGAAACTGAAATATGTTGACACGGTATTTGAACGGGTTTTCGGACAAGCATGACACTGAATCCGCTGTTCCCAACCAAGGAAACGCTGGGGCTTAACACCGACCTGTATGAGCTCACCATGGCGGCGGCCTACTTCGAAAGTGGTCTTACAGACCAGCTGGCCACCTTCGAACTCTATACCCGGGAGCTGCCGAAAACTCGGAGTTTCCTAATTGCTGCCGGGCTCGAGCAGGCCCTTCACTACGCCCTTAACGCACGTTTCTCAGATGAGGGTATTGAGTACCTTAAGAATCTCCAGGTTTTCGAGTCTGTCGATCGCGGTTTTTTCGATTATCTGAAGGATTTTCGCTTCACGGGTGACATTTGGGCATTGCCCGAAGGCACAGTCTTCTTTGAAAACGAGCCGATCCTCCAGGTATGTGCTCCCGTGATCGAAGCCCAGATCATAGAAACATACCTGATAAACACCCTCAACGTTCAGAGCATGGTCGCCTCCAAGGCAACGCGAATGTGTCTGGCGGCTAAAGGTAGAAAGGTAGTCGATTTCGGCAGCCGACGAGCCCACGGTCCACAAGCTGGGGTTTTGGCAGCCCGTGCCGCGTTCATTGGCGGCTGTGATGGAACGAGCAACGTCTTGGCAGGCCACGAGCTGGGTATACCTGTCTTCGGCACAATGGCACATTCCTTCGTTCAGTTCTTCGATCATGAAACGGATGCGTTCCAACAGTTTCAGAAAGTCTTCCCTGACAATACGATTCTCCTTGTGGATACGTACGACTCCATTAGAGGAATCGAGAAGGCGCTTAACCTGAATATGGATTTCAGGGGAATTCGACTGGACAGCGGAGATGTCGGAGAACTTGCCGTCACCGGACGGAAACTTCTTGACCAGGCGGGGAGACAGGATGCTCTTATTTTTGTAAGCGGGAATCTGGACGAGCAGAAGCTTCTCTATTTCTCCCTCCGTGACCTGCCGATTGACGGTTATGGGGTGGGGACAGACCTGGTCGTCTCGGCTGACGCGCCGGGGTGCGACCTTGTTTATAAACTCGTCGAGACTACTGACGATGGAAAGCGAGTTCCCAAGTTCAAGGCCAGTGAAGAAAAAGTGAGCTATCCGTACCGGAAACAGATTTTCCGGAAGGTGAAGAACGAGGTCATGGAAGAAGATCTGGTGGTTGGGTGGGACGAAGTTCCGGATTCTTCAGATCAGACGCCGCTCTTAAGGCAGTTCCTCGCATCGGGAAGACTCGTTTCTGAACTGCCGGACATCTGGCAGATCAAGGAAACTATGCAGCAGCAACTGTCCAGGTTGCCCACTCCGTTGAAACATTTGCACTCAACCGAGGTTTATCCGGTTCGGTTTAGCGAACAACTCCAGGAAAGCCTCAAGAAACTAACAGCGGAATACACATAGAAACAGGTTGCTACATGAAGGAAGTAATCGAATACATCGAAAGCAATAGGGAACGATACCTCAGCGAACTCAAGGAGTTCCTCCGAATTCCCAGCATCAGCACTGATAAAGGGAAGGCGGTTGAGATGCAGAATGCCGCGGAGTTTGCTGCGAACCAGCTCAGGCTGGCTGGGATGTCTGCCGTAGAGATCTTTTCGACCAACGGCCATCCGATTGTCTGGGGAGAGCGCATCGAGGATCCTGACTTACCGACGGTTTTGGTCTACGGACATTACGATGTTCAACCAGTCGATCCTGTTGAACTATGGGAGTTCAGCCCTTTTGAGCCCACAATCCGCGATGGCCAGATTTATGCCCGGGGCGCCACGGACGATAAGGGTCAGATGATGATCCATTTCAAGAGTGCCGAGGCGTTCCTCAAGGTAAATGGCCGGTTGCCGGTCAATCTCAAGTTCCTGATTGAGGGTGAGGAGGAGATAGGGAGCGTCCATCTTGAGAACTTCATCAGTGAGCACGTCGACCTACTGAAGACTGACACGGTACTGATTTCGGATACCGCATTTTTCGCCCGGGGCGTCCCTTCTATCTGTTACGGACTTCGGGGGCTCGCCTATATGG
>JAUWTT010000177.1 GCA_030614585.1 Acidobacteriota bacterium | reverse complement strand
TCCCAGAACAAAGGTAATTTCCGAGTCTGGGACCATGATTGGAACAGTGTATCCGTCACGGGACTGCAAGAAACCGATGCTGCTCGTTTCGGGACCGATCCGATACATGCCGACCACGTCGCCTCTGTTACGAACTGCATAGGGGTACGTCGAGTGGGCACCCGGGACGTTAATAATTGAGAAGCCTTCTCCAGTCCATACAAATCCAATGAAGGCTCCTCCTACTTCAAGTCTGGCAAAACCTGCCAGCTGTCCTTGGGAATTGAACCTATGTACCGAAGTGTAGGAGCAATTCGGGACGTCGATCGGTTCAAGAACATACGACTGCCCAAGCACAATTTCATTGAGTCCAGCCACAGCTAAGCAGACCCAAAGACAAGCAAGACCTCTCCGCATGACACACACTCCTTTCTGACTATTCTTTCGATCATCCAGCCTCCTTCTCAAAGCACATCTATACGTTTGAGGAGACTGCTCTTCGGACTCCAAGTGTAGCGAGCGCTCAACTGCCTGATGTCATGAAGTTGTGCTGAGAATGTAAAGAAATTGTAAGGTTCTCTCCAGTATCACAACCATTCTCTAAGGGTTCGAAAAGCTCTCCTGCGTTGACTCGGATACGCTCAGGGCATAGCTCCAAAAAAGCACCACCGAAGCTCTGTCGCCGGTCCGGAAGAGAGAAGCACTCTCCAACGAAGTTCCCACACGAAACGCAAGTGTAGCCTTGAAGAGAAGGGGCGGCAGATTGCTGACCCTTTCTTGCTGACAGATTGCTATCAGGTCAGAAGGACCTCAAGCCATTACCGTGCTTTTCAGGGCGACGGTTTGACGCCCGTCTCCACCCAGCTCACAAGGTCGAGAAATGCCCCCAGCCACTCGTCTTCCGTGAAAACGCAATGTCCGAAGGTCTGAGAGGTCCGCTGTAATAACATGCCGGACGCTCCTGCCTCTGCCACAAGGTCAGCATAGATCACTTCATGAGATATCGGCACCAAGGGGTCTCGGGCGTTATGCAGGGTGAGAACCGGGATTTGCAGTCTCCCTGACGGGGAAAAATAGTGCCTCATGTAGTTCTTGGCCGGTGGCGAAACCGGCCGGAAACGGTCTACACCTGCATTAAGTGCCGCATCGTCGGACGAACCGGTATACAGAGTCTCGGAGTTGTCAAAAAACGGATGACCATGAGTGCGGAGTTGAAAATCGTGTATCTGAACCGCATGGAGATACAGGTTGAATAGTATCGCCGGAATCAGCTCGAAAACGTCAGCCACCTGCAAGTCTACTTGGTCCACATTCGCCAAATCAAATCCGGGGCCGGGGTCGTTAGATATGGCGGCCATCGCCGGAAGGTAGACATCTGTCACGACGTTGGTGCCCTCAGGAACATACACTGCGGTGCCGGGAACTACACCGGGATAGAAGTAGTCAAACAGGGCTCGGATGGTGAACCTCTGATTCATTTGATAAGGGGTTCCGCCCACGATGCCGCACATCGGCAACGCCCCATCGTATTGCGCTGGGTACTTCTCGGCGAGCACAAGTGCAATTCCCCCACCCATCGAGCGTCCCACCAGATAGCACCTGCCCGGCGGTTCAAAGTAGGATTTGAACAAGCCACGTAGTTGATGGGTTTGTTGCGCACCTTCCTTAACTGCATATCCATTCTCTGAGTAACTCGAAACAGCAAAGGCGTATCCCATGCTGACCAGAGCGTCTCTCATTTGCTCCGCTGCGCCGGTGGGGAGCTGAACGGGACTGGCGGGGTTTTTGTAACCGTGGGCCCAAAAGACAACGTCGCCGTTCCAGTTGTCGGGTACGTAAAAGCCATAAAGGGCACCGGGGCCAATCTCCCCTTCGACTACCGTAACTCCTGCGATTGCCAAACTCGATGCCGCCCATAACACGCCGACACAGAGTACGAATGTAAGGTACTGCCTTGATTTCATCTTGTCCTCCTTCTTGTTTGATTCACTCTGCACGAACTGAGTCAATCACCCGGACACGGAAGCTACCGAAGGCCCATTAGGACAGGGAGATCCACACGAGAAAAAGGAACCGTCAAAGGAATGTAGAAACAGGAACGCATTAACCATGTCCTCCTAACCAGTCTGTGCGTTCAGAAACTAAGCTCCAGTATCTGCTGGAGATTATGTAAAGTCAAGGAGAGTTGGTGGGTTGAAAGAATCGTCACACGACGACTCGCTGCCTGCCCTCCGGTCCCGGTACTCATCTAAAGGCATCACCGAAAAAGATGGCAGTCTATGCCCTTTTCCAGAGCTCGTTTGCGCCTTAGTTAACAGAGTATCTCTTGGAGGACGACCATGAACGAACTATTCAGCGTACTTGGGAGCGGACTTCCGCTCCTCTTGTTGCTACTCAGCATCATCCTGTACTTCCAGAACCGTTCTGCAAGGCCGACAGAAGCCCCCGCTGGAAAGGCCCTCCCTTGGAACGAGATGGAGGATCTTCAACGCACGTGTGCCTCGATGCCGTTGGACAGACTGGTACCGCTCTACTGTGAGTCCGGCTTGAAACAAGAAGCGCGAAATCTGATTGCTCATGAGCTAAAGAACCGGGGATGGCAGGAAAGAACTCTTAAGACCGGGAAGACCGTCCTTGTTGAGCCTCAACCTGCCTCTCAGGCGGTCCAATTCGGCAGCGAGTGGATTATCTAACGCGCATTTCTCACCAGCCGGCTGCTACGTCACCGGATGCATCCGAGCCCAGTCTGTGCCTTCAAGGAACTGCTCCGGAAGATTCATCCGAAGCTTGATCACTCACCGTTCTTCCGGAAGCTTCGAATCGCAGACGATGACTGAAAGCGGTTTCCGCC
This sequence comes from Acidobacteriota bacterium, assembly GCA_030614585.1. GTDB lineage: Bacteria > Acidobacteriota > UBA6911 > RPQK01 > JAPXNP01 > JAUWTT01. The sequence continues at coordinate 4,848 of JAUWTT010000177.1, read as the reverse complement.
GTTTCACTAACCAACCTCGTCAAAACAGCAAGCAAGAGCCTTTGCAAAGTCCAGGCTTTTAGACCCGATTCCGTCGCACCTCTGGCACAATCTACTATTCCGGGCTAACATCGAAGGAAAAACTCACTGCAGATGACGAGGGACTGACATGTCGAGGAAAACATTATTCGCCCTGCTTCCGATCCTGATCGCGATCTTCCTGTTGAATCCTGTCACTGGACAACAGAGTAGCGGCTCACAGCCTGAGGCCATAACCATCGAACGTTTGGGAGGGCCTCCGACAATACCCGAGGTGCCTCGAGATCAGGTCATCGGCTTTGCCCTGTACACGGTCGAGAAGGGCATCCTCAAACTCAGTGCCCAACTGTATCCCCTGGAGGACGGGGAGGAGCGCTCAGTCAGCTTGGAGATCGAAGAGGACGGAGTGTGGAAAGAGATTGCTCGATCCCCAGTGGACGAGAAGGGTTGGCTGGCTACCTTCCGCGTCGAAGGTTGGGATCATGGTAAGGACACGCTTTATAGAGTCCGGCACTCGGGCGGCTCTACTTTCGAGGGGAAGATTCGCCGCGATCCGATCGACAAGGATGAAATCGTAGTCGCTGCGTTTACCGGCAATTCCAATTCCGATAGAAGTCCACGACCTGACATTATCAGGAATATCCAGGCCCAGGATCCAGATCTTCTGTTCTTCTCAGGCGACCAAAGCTATGACCATCGTCAGCATACTGCAGCCTGGCTGCTTTTCGGCCGACAGTTTGGCGAGATCATCAAAGACAGACCCACGGTCACGATTCCTGACGACCACGACGTTGGGCAGGGGAACCTCTGGGGTGAAGGCGGCAAGATCTCTCACCTCCAGGGTGGGGCCGACGGTGGATACACGATGCCTGCTGAATACGTAACAATGGTGCAGAGAGCTCAGACAAGTCATCTTCCCGACCCTTATGACCCCACTCCGATCGAACAGAATATTGGTGTTTACTACACCTCTTTGACTGTGGGTGGGATTGGATTTGCCATTGTGGAGGACCGAAAGTGGAAAACCGGCCCTGCAGGACTGATTCCCCCACAAGGGCCACGCCCGGATCACATTAACGATCCAGATTATGACCGCCAATCTGTCGATGTTCCTGAGGCCCGGCTATTGGGGAAGCGCCAGCTCGAGTTCCTTAAGAATTGGGGGCAGGAATGGGAAGGTGTTGAGATGAAGGTCCTGCTTTCCCAAACCATATTTGCTGGAGGTGCCCACATCCATGGAAAACATGACGGCCGACTTCTGGCTGACCTGGACTCGAACGGATGGCCTCAGTCGGGGAGAGCTCGTGCATTGCGCGAGATTCGAAGGTTCTTCGGTTTTCATATTGGAGGCGATCAGCACCTGGCCACGATCATTCACCACGGTGTCAACGGGTGGGAGGACTCGATTTACTCGTTCGGAGTTCCTTCGATCGTGAATTACTATGGGCGCTGGTGGTGGCCCCTGGAGGAGCCTTTGGACCACGATCCTGGAAGCCCGTTGCCCTTTACGGGACGATTCTACGACGGGTTCGGAAATAAGCTCACCATGCTGGCCTATGTCAATCCCACGAAGGAGAATCACAATGCAGCCGGATATGGTCTCGTCCGATTCAAGAAGTCTACCCGTGAGATAACCATGGAAAACTGGCCTCGTCATGTGGACGTCACAGATCCTGCTGCGCGCCAGTTTGCCGGATGGCCAGTCAGAATCAAACAGGAGGATAACTACTCGCGAGTCGCACTTGCCTACCTGCCGACCCTTGAGTTCGAAGTGCAGGATCCGATCGTGCAGATTGTCGATGAATACTTCGGCGAGATCGTTTGTACGCTTCGGATCAACGGTTCGACATGGCGGCCGAAGGTCTTCCGGGAAGCGGTATACACAATCAGAGCTCGGGCCGACGGGAAAGAGAAGGTCGTAAAAGGAGTCAGTTCAATTCCGAGAGACCGTGATGACCGACTCCAAATTCGTTTCGATTGAGGTTTAGTTCAAAATCTGCAAACAACAAGAAGCGAGACGAACTGTCATCTCTGAATTGCTGCAGAAGGAGAATTGAGGATGGGAAACCCGACAAGGAGTCTGCACTGGTTACTGAATCCGGTTGGCCTGGCTTTCTGTTTTGCCTCTTTCGTGATAGCCGGTCTTGAGACCGGGGAGCCGGATACAGTTGAGTTTCCGAACGTTACTGGACCCATAGCAGTGACCTCCGGGCCGCGTGAGCACCTTTTTGCCAGTTATTACGGGATTAACTCCTGGGACAGTGCCCAGCGCTATGTCACGGTTCTGGAGACCGAATTGAGGTACCGGCTGCCCACGGAGAATGATCCGGCAGTCCTTGGCCTTGTGGATCTGCACACGAAGTCTTTCACGCCTTTAGTCGAGACCCGGGCCTGGAACTTCCAGCAGGGCTGTATGGCTCATTGGCTGGGGACTGCACCTGACAGGAAGATCATCTACAACGATCTGATCGACGGGAGATTCGTTGCCGTGATACTGGACGTCTTCACTCAAGAGAAGAGAATCATTCCTTTCCCCGTGAGTGCGGTCTCCCCCGACGGGAAGAAAGCCATCTCCATAAACTTCAGTCGGCTGCGACTGACACGTCCCGATTACGGATATGGGGGAGGCGGCCAGAATCCACGAATCGACGTGGCATTCCCCGAGGACGACGGACTATTCCTGGTTGACCTCGAGTCGGGCAAAGCTGAGCTTCTGGTGTCAATCGCTCAGGTAAAACAGCAAGTTCCTGATGTGCCCGAAGATGGCCTCGAGTACTTCAACCACACCCTCTTCAGCCGGGATGGAACCAAGGTCTTCTGGCTTGCCCGGGCCACGCCTCAGCGCAACACTACCGCTTTCACAGTGAACTGCGATGGCACCGATTTGCAGCCATCTTTTCCGCCAGGCTGGGGAGGTTCGCATTTCGATTGGCTCGATGGAGACCGATTAATGATCACCGCCAAATATGAAGCCAAGGTCTATGGGCACGTTCTGTTTACAGTCGGCCAGAAGGACTACAAGCGCCGTGGGAAAGGTCTTTTGGATTATGACGGGCACGGTACTTTTTCTCCGGATGGCCGGTGGATGGTCACCGACACTTATCCCAGGAATAAACTGCGCGAACAGAAACTGTACCTGATGGATATGCAGACGGAGGCCGTGCTCCCACTTGGAAGATACATCGAACCGGCTGAGTTCCGCGAGACAGGTGGGGAAGCAAGGTGCGATCTGCATCCGAGATGGAGTCCACGTGGTGACTTGATCGGGATCAACTCAACGTTCTCCGGCAGCAGGCAAGTCTACATCTTCCGGCTGGATTTTGGGAAAAGGGGTTCTGATCCCAGGTAGGTGGTGAAAACTATGAAAAGGATCGTCTGTTGGCTTTCGTTCTTCGCGATTTGCGTCTGCAGTCTGACTGTCGGAACCTCTGCTCAGGGAGAGGTCGCAGGCTACCCACCCACAACCAGCCTTGATGAAGTCCGAAAGTTGATTAACAGGGTTCCCCGTGAGCATCCCCGTCTCCTGACCGATAAGAGGGGGCTGGCTGCCATCCGAGAGTCAGGTACCCAGAATCCACTCCGCAGGGCGCTGTCGAAGGCAGTCGTCAAACAGGCCGAGATGATTTGGGACCTGGAGCCGGTCGTAAGGGAACTTCAAGGTAGACGGTTGTTGGGCAAATCGAGGCTCTGCTTGAAGCGCGTGACTTGGCTCGCAATGGCCTTTCACTTGACGGGAGATCTCCGGCACGTACGGCGCTGTGAAGAGGAGATGTTGGCAGCGGCAAGGTTCAGCGACTGGAACCCCAGTCACTTCCTGGATGTAGCGGAAATGACCCTTGCTTTGGCGATCGGCTACGACTGGCTGTTTGAACAACTCGACGAAGCAAGCAGGAATGAAATCCGAAAAGCCATAATCGAAAAGGGAGTAGCTCTGCAGTTCGAGGGCGAACACACCGGATGGGTTAAGACTCGAAACAATTGGGGTCAGGTCTGCCATGGAGGTCTGACCGCTGGAGCACTGGCTGTCTTGGAAGATGAACCTGATCTGGCCGCTCGTACGATTCACAGTGCCCTGCACAATGTGACTTATTCGATGGGTGCTTATGCGCCTAACGGAAGTTATCCGGAGGGACCGGGATACTGGTCCTATGGCACAAGCTATAACGTGCTTCTCATCAGCTTGCTCGAGACGGTGTTGGGATCTGATTTCGGACTGAGCAAAGCCCCTGGTTTCAGTGAAACCGGCCAGTATTTGAGCCTGGTCACGGGCCCTTCCGGTCTCTTTTTCAATTATGCTGATGGGGGTGCCTCACGTGGACTGCAGCCAACCCTGTTTTGGTTCGCCTCTCGCTATAATCGAGCGGATTGGTTGTTCGGCGAACCTGAAAGATTGTTGGCAAGTCTGCCAAGGCTTGGCCCGAGGCAGGCGGCATCTTCGAGTGCGCGCTTGCTCCCTCTGGCTCTGTTATGGATGGGAGACTCGCCAAATAAACCAGAAATTGCGATGCCTCTTAACTGGAATAGTGAGGGAGAGACTCCAGTTACAGTGCACCGGAGTTCATGGGCCGACCCGGATGCGACCTTCGTCGGTCTCAAGGGAGGATCTCCGTCTGCTAACCACGGACAAATGGACATCGGCTCGTTTGTACTGGATGCCTGCGGAGTCCGATGGGCCATGGATTTGGGTGCAGAAGGATACCATGGGATCGAGTCGCGAGGAATGAACCTCTGGAGTAGGGCCCAGGATTCGGAACGCTGGACGATCTTCCGACAGAGCAACCTGGGACACAACACGCTCGTTATCGATGGCCGGCCTCAACAAGTATCAGG
>JAUWTT010000048.1 GCA_030614585.1 Acidobacteriota bacterium | reverse complement strand
GGACAGTCTCCGATGAGGAGGTCGCTCTGTTGCTGCGCAAGACCCTTAATACGAAGCCGAAGGGCAAAACACATTGGACCTGCAGGGGTCTGTTTAAGGCAGACCCTTGAGTCTTGATGATTCTTGGTGGGGTGGAAAAGTAAGCGGTAAGCAGTAAGTAGTAAGAAGACCGCGTACTACCTTGGTGTTCTTGGTGAGCTTCTGAATGATGACAACCAGGGATGGTTGTCCTACGCCGAGCACCGATTACCGATTACGAGCACGAGCACGGGTCAGCCTACCCAAGCCCCAGGACCCAGGACCTATTCAAAATGTCTGCGTCAAGAACTCTGCAACTTCTTCGAGGTGGTCAACCACCAGTCTCCAACCATGTGGGCCGTCCTGGTAGACCTTGAACTCATGAGGAACCCCTCGTTCGTCTAGAATTCCGTTGAAGGTCCTGACACCGGCTTCCATGGGGAATGCGTCGTTATAGCGATCAGCCGTCCCGTAAGCAAAGAAGATTTTCAGATCCTGGCAGTCCGCTGTACGAGCCAGTTCCTCTAGACTATTTTCCTTCCAGTGCGCAGGATCAAAGGGCATGCCGTAGACAGGCTTCAGCGCCGAAGTGAAGTACTGGGCAAATCTGGAATCCGAACCCATGATGTACTTGGACGGGTCCTCGCCCGTGAAGACAATGGGTGAGATCCCGGTAACTGCAGCGTACCGGTCCGGGTACTTGAGGGCGATCTTCAGAGAACCGTAGGCTCCCATTGACACACCCCCTATAGACCTGGCCGACCGCGTCTTGGAGACTCGGTAGTTTTCTTCAACCTCATTTACAAGGTCCTCGACCACGAATGCCTCATAGTTCATGGACCCGTCCAGATAATCGGTATAGAAGCTGTTCTCTCCATCTGGCTGAACCATGACGAACTCAGGCAGTTTCTTGGCGATCATGAGGCTTTCGATTTGCTGAGGAATCCCTCCGTAGCGTTCCACGGTCCAACTGGTGTGATCGTTCCACATCCCATGGAGAAAATAGACAACAGGAAAGCGGGCCGCTTGGTCCCGGCTGTAGGAAGGAGGAAAATAAATGCTGTAATGAGCATCTTTCCCAAGGCTCGGTGAAGCAAAACTCTTAAACTCTACACGTGCGCCACCGGTCAAATCGATCGTCTGAGGATTCTCAATGCGTCTCGGCGGACCTCCCCGCTGAACCGCTAGCGACCAGACAAGTAGATTACAAGTTATGGCAATAAGGAGAAGCTTCTTCATTACGGCGATTATACCCCTCTCGGTAACTGAGGTGGAATTCAGTCAATTGAACTTGATTCACACCCACCAGTGTTCTCTGGTGGAGCCGGAAGACATTCCCGGCGAGATTCCCTTTCATCCTACTCAACCTGCTCCATTATTTTCCGGATGTAGGCAGACATTGGGAATCCCCTGTTTCCAATTTGAATCCATGAAAAGCCCTCAATGGGAGGGTTGCCGAGCAGTCGCGCTTCGAACGGCTGAAATCTCAGTTTGCGAAATGTGATTCTGTGCTTGACTGGTTCCATTTCAAAGATCATCGACAATTCCAGCCCGTAGATCTTTTGAAATCGGCCAAGAGAAGCATCGTCAATCCTTGTTCCCTCGACTCTTGGGAACTCCCAAAAACCCTTGAGAAAAGGGCCCTCGTCGTTCTTCAACATCAGGTATTTACTGCCCATGCGTACCAATGCCGAAACGAAACTCAGCTCGACAACACGGCTGCGCCTTACTTTCACAGGCAGACTGCTTTGGGATTGGTCTCTGAAGGCGCCACAACTCTGTGAGAGAGGACAGTTTGGGCAGTCCGGGTTTGCCGGTGTACAAACCAGCGCCCCCAGCTCCATCAATCCTTGATTGAACTCCGAAACCCTCGAAGTCACTAGAGGATTCCTGACCACCTTCCCGAGCATGCTCCAAAGAGCTTCGACGATGGGCCCTTTCATCGGCTTGTCGATCTTCAGATACCGTGCCAGGATTCGGCTCACATTACCGTCCAGCACCGGATAGGGCAAGCCGTGTGCGATTGAAAGGACTGCCCCGGCCGAATAACGCCCCACACCTGGTAACTCAAGGGCCTGCTCATACTCGACAGGGAATCTACCCTGATATTCTCGAACGAACTTCTGAACGGCTTGATGCAAGTTTCGAGCTCGACTGTAGTACCCAAGGCCGGCCCAAACGTCCAGGACCTCTTCCACCTCGGCTTGAGCCAGTGCTTCAAGGTTTGGATAAACACTCAGAAACCGTTCGTAGTACGGAATCACGGTCTTCACCTGAGTCTGCTGGAGCATGACCTCAGAAACCCAGATACGGTAGGGATCGCTCGAATGGCGCCAAGGGAGATTCCGCCTATTTCTGGAATACCACCGCAAGATGGCCTGAGCAAACTCCTCTATCGGGACAGGGAGTTGATAAGTTGTCTTCGCGGGTTTCAAGTCCGGGTATTCTACCTCACCAGCAGTTTCGCTATCGTTGCCAGCTGCATATTCGAGGTTCCTTCATAGATCTTGCCGATCTTGGCATCCCGATAGTACTTCTCCACCGGATAGTCCTTCGTATACCCGTAGCCACCAAAGATCTCAACGGCATTAGAGGTGACCTTCTCAGCCACCACAGAGGTGAAGTATTTGGTCATAGCGGCCGCTTGAACAAAATCTTGCCCCGCATCCTTCTTGCGAGCGACGTTGTAAACCATCAACCGGGCCGCTTCCAGCTCCGTGGCCATCTCCGCAAGAGGAAACTGCACTCCCTGAAAGGCGGCAATCGGTTTCCCAAAGGCATCTCGTTCTTGAGCATATTTGACGGAAGCCTCCAGCGCCCCGCGAGAAAGCCCTACCATCTGGGCTCCGATCCCAATGCGCCCTTCGTTTAACGTTTCGATTGCGATCTTGTAACCTCTTCCAACTTCTCCGAGGACATTCTGTTGTGGGACTTCACAGTCCTCCAGAATGAGCTCGGTCGTCGAAGAGGCCCTAATCCCAAGTTTGTCCTCTTTGGCGCCCAGCTTGAACCCGGGGAAGGACTTCTCGACCAAGAAAGCGGTTATGCCTTTGTATCCCAGTTCAGGGTCAATGGTGGCAAAGACAATGAACAGATCCGCCTCCGTCCCATTGGTGACCCACAGTTTCTGGCCGTTCAGAATCCAAGCTTCTCCGACTTGCTCGGCACGTGCCCGCAAGGCGAAGGCATCACTGCCGGAAGTGGCTTCTGAAAGCGCGTAAGCTCCGACCCACTCGGAAGCAAGTGTCGGGAGGTATCTCTTCCTAACGTCTTCGTTACCCCACCGCATTACACAATTGTTGACCAGCGTGTTCTGCACGTCGCAGATCACTCCGGCAGATGCGTCGACACGACTTAGCTCTTCGACAGCCAGGATCGACATGAAAAATGTCGCTCCTGCTCCGCCGTATTTCTCAGGAATTTCGATTCCCATCAGCCCAAGTTCGAAGAATTCGTCAATCAGTTCGCGGCGGAACTCACCCCGTTGATCCATCTCTGAAACGTGGGGGCCTATTCTCTCAGCAGCGAATTCGGCAACGCTTTCCCGAAACAGGTTCTCTTCCTCGGTGAAATCAGTAAGGGGACTCATTGGGCCTGGCATGGGTTCGCCTCCTTTTTGAAGTTTACTCATGAAGTATCATAAACTCAGGTCAACAAATTACAACCTCGAAAGGAATCCCCAGTATGGTACGAGTATTGAAAACCAGGAGAGACTTACCCGAAATAGTAGATCAGATCAGTGCGACCTATCAGGACACTCAGTGTAGGCTCCACCATTTGGGTGAGACACCACTCCCGAATGAATCAGCTGTTATTGAAATCCTGAACAGGCTGAAGGCCGTTATTTTCCCAGGCTTCTTCGGAAAAGAGTATGTGAGCCTGCCGAGCATCACCTACTACATCGGTGAACTCACCTACGAGATTCACGAGCTCTTGACGGATGAGATATTCAAAGCGTGGCAGACCTGTAGTGATGGTGACGAAAATGAACCGTGCCTGGAGAAGTGCGAAAAGAAATCGTTAGCCTTTCTAAAGACCCTCCCGGAGCTTCGAAGGAAGCTGGCACTAGACGCCCAAGCGGCATACGACGGGGACCCCGCTGCCAAGAACCTTGACGAAATCATCTTCAGTTATCCCGGGATGACGGCTATAACAATCCACAGAATTGCCCATGAATTGCATTCCCTGGAAGTTCCCCTCATTCCACGAATGATGGGTGAGTATGCCCATAGAGAGACTGGGATAGACATTCACCCGGGAGCCCGCATCGGCAACCGGTTCTTTATTGACCACGGCACGGGAGTGGTTATCGGCGAGACTACGGATATCGGGAGCAATGTGACAATCTACCAGGGCGTGACGCTGGGAGCCCTGAGCTTCAAGGAGGGCGCTGATTCCATGCGGGGCAAGAAGCGCCACCCCACGCTGGAAGATAACGCCGTTATTTATGCGGGTGCGACAATCCTCGGTGGAAATACGGTCATCGGAGCAGGTTCAGTCATTGGGGGCAACGTCTGGGTCATCAGCACTGTGCCCCCCAACAGCAAGGTGATGCTCGAACTCCCGAAGCTGAAGATTCGCGTTAACGAGTAAACCCGCCAGATCAGCGTTAGACACCTGGTTTGTGCTTCCCAGGAGATTCAGGAAGTAGCAGTGATGCTGTTGGACCGGCATTGGGACACGTGCCGTAAGGTCCGGCTAATCGGAGTATCAGTCTCCCCCCTTGAATCTCTGAATACTGACAGGCAAATGCGCCTCTTCTGACGCAATCGGCAGATGAATTGCTTCGGTGAGGTTCTCTGAGATTAACCACTAAATCACAAATTCACCAGGATCTTATTGTGCCTTTGTGACTTCGTGGTTAACATCCTCGAGCCCAATCTCACTCTTCGCCGGAGAGAAGCAATAACCCGGGAGATTCGAGGAACCGCATGACGTAGTGGATGAACTCCGCTGCCACCCATCCATCAACAACTCTATGGTCCGCAGACAGCGACAAATTCATCATGTCACGAATGACAACCGCGTTTTCACGCACAACCGGCCGCTTCTCAATCCTATGGACACCGAGAATCGCAACCTCCGGGTAGTTGATTACGGGTGTAGCAACTAATCCCCCCATCCGGCCCAGGCTGGTAACCGTAAACGTGCTCCCCTTGAGATCTTCCAGTTTCGACTTTCCATCCCTGGCTCCGGCAATCAGTCGTTCAATATCGGAACTGAGTTGCAGCAAGCTCTTCTTGTCAACATCTCGAACTACAGGGACTAACAAACCCTGCTCTGTGGCTGTCGCAATCCCCAGGTGGTAAACCTTCTTGAGAAGTATCTCTTCTTTTTCCTCGTCCAGGGTGGAATTCACGAGCGGGAACTTTTTCAACCCGGCAACAACTGCTTTCAGAACGAACGGCAGATAGTTAAGGTGATCGTATCCTCTGACCCGAAGAGAATCCCTCAATTCAACCAAACTCGTAACATCGACTTCTTCGACATAGGTGTAATGAACAGCAGATCGTTTTGACAGCGAAAGGTGAGCACCGATCTTACGCCTCAACCCGCGATAAGGGATTCGTTCGATCGAGGCTTCCGGTTCAGCCTGACCCACAGCTGCAGCAACTGCATCAGTCTTCACGAACTGGTCAAGGTCGTCCTTCGTGATTCTGCCGCCCGGACCGCTACCCGTTACCTTCGAAAGATCTATCCCCCGTGTCCGGGCCACGTTCCGTACCGCCGGTGTCGCAAGAGCTCCACCACCACCACCAGCCTTCTTAGCGGGAGCACCAGCCTTCCTAGACTCATCAGCAGGGCCACCCGCCCCTTTCGCATACTTCGGTTCGGGAATGTCGGCTGAACCCATTTCTCCAACATCAATCACGACCAAGGTCGCACCGACAGCGATGATGTCTCCCTCTCCTCCAACTGTTTTTGTTACCGTGCCTTTAACTGGAGAGGGAATCTCGACTGTTGCTTTGTCGGTCATCACCTCGACCATCGGTTGATCTTCGTCCACCGTATCGCCGGTCGCGACCAGCCAGTGTACGATCTCTCCTTCAACCACACCTTCGCCAATGTCGGGAAGCTTAAATTCATAGGCCATGGCACTGTAAACCTTTCTGAAGCTGAGACTCAGAAACTCATACTGTCCCGCATTGCTTTGCGGATTCGCCTCTCGTTGGGAAGATACTCCGACTCGAGTGTATAGGGGAACGGCGTGTCGAACCCCGTCACTCTGAGCACCGGAGAATTGAGGCTCAGTAGAGCCTTCTCGCTAATTGTTGCTGCCAACTCTGCCCCGAAGCCACAGGTCCTGGGCGCCTCGTGGACAATTACCGCACGCCCGGTCTTCTCGACCGACTCAAGAACGGCAGCAATGTCATAAGGCATCAGCGTACGAAGATCGAGTACATCCGAATCGATCCCGTCAACTGCTGCTGCTTTTTCCGCCGCATCCAATACTGTGGGAATCATTGCGCCATAAGCGATTATGGTGATGTCCCCACCTTCGCGAACCAGCGCCGCCTCTCCCAGCGCTACTGAGTAATCACCCTCGGCCACCTCACCCCTCGCAGCACGGTACAAACGCTTCGGTTCCATAAAAATAACGGGATCTTCGTCCCTGATCGAAGAAATGAGTAGCCCCTTGGCGTCAGACGGATTAGACGGGACAACAACCTTTATACCCGGTGTATGAATCAGATAGGCCTCAGGGCTCTGAGAGTGGTAATGTCCCCCGCGAATCCCTCCACCATACGGAGTTCGAATCACAAAAGGGCAAGTGAGCTGACCACCTGACCGGTATCGCATCTTGGAGGCTTCATTCACGAGCTGGTCAATGGCAGGGTAGATAAAGTCGGCGAACTGGATTTCAGGAACCGGCCGGAGTCCGTTCTGAGACATCCCTATTGCCATCCCCACAATCCCTGCCTCTGCCAAGGGGGTGTCGAAGACTCTTTCCGAGCCAAACTCTTCCTGAAGTCCCTGGGTCGCCCGAAAAACCCCACCGAACTTGCCCACATCCTCGCCGAAGACAACAACCGTATCATCCCGACGCATCTCGGTCCTGAGAGCGTCATTAACAGCCTGAATAATGTTCATCACTGGCATGGCCGTGCCTCACTCAACCTCAGAATCCAGAGTCTCGTTAAGCTCATCGAGCTGTTCGCGCAGGTGCCAGGGCATCTCTTCAAACACGTCCTCGAAAACAGTTTTGATGTCGGGTGGACCCAATTTCTCTGCCGCTCGGACGGCGGTCTGGATCTCCTCATTCAGCTCCCCTTCGAGTTTCTTGTCCTGACCAGCGCTCCAATGACCCTGATCAACCAAAAACAATCTGAATCTGTCGATCGGGTCCTTCTTCTTCCAAACTGCTACTTCATCCTCACTGCGATACGCCCGCGGGTCATCGGAAGAGGTGTGTGCCCCCTGGCGATAGGTGATCGCTTCAATGAGTGTCGCCCCCTCACCTTTTCGCGCCCTCTCAGCGGCCTCAGCTGTTACCTGAAAAACTGCCAAAACGTCATTCCCATCAACTTGCACTCCCTCTATACCGTACGCCTTGGCCTTGATCGCAAATGTCTCCGAAGCGGTTTGAACCTCCACCGGAACAGAGATAGCCCACTGGTTGTTTCGACAGAAGAAAACCACCGGCGCTTTGTACACACCTGCAATATTGCACGCTACGTGGAAATCCCCCTCGGATGTTGCTCCATCCCCAAAGTAGACCAAGGCAACTTCCTTCCTTCCAGTGAACTTGGCAGCAAGTCCAAATCCATTCGCATGCGGAATCTGAGAACCGACCGGGCTGGACACACTGGCTAACCGTAACTCGCGGGATGCCCAGTGACAGGGCATTTGCTTCCCTCTGATCTTATCTTCGGAGTTACCGAAGAGCTGGTTAGTAAAATCGGTAAGGGAATAGCCTCGCAGGAACGCGGCTCCTGCTTCGCGGTAGCAGGGGATCAACCAGTCCTTGTCCTGCATCGCGAAAGCGCTTCCGATAATCGCCCCTTCTTCGCCTGCTGCTCCGACGTAGAAACTGATCCGGCCCTGGCGCTGCAGCGTTAGCATCCTCTCGTCAACCCTCCGATTCAGCAGCATAGCTCGGTACAGACGAATCAAGTCGTCACGGCCTATTTCAGGCACCACTGCACCGGAGCGCACCTTACCCTTTTCGTCAATAATCCCTGCGATTGTGTCTGACATGCTCGAGGAATTATATCCTTGCATTCCAAATTGGCTCAACTTTGGGGCTGGGAACTGGGAACTGGAACTGGGAACTGGGAGCTGGGAGCTGGGGGTTGGGGGCTGGGCAACGGAGCTCCGAGCCGCCAGACTCCTAGCCCCAAATCTCACCGATCATCGATTACGAGCACGAGCACGAGCACGAGTAAGCCTACCCAAGCCTCAAGCCCCAGGACCCAAGACTCCGAGACCTGAGTTAGAATTAAGTCCCGTGGAAAACAAGACCAGTAAAGCTCGCCGAATTCTTCTCCCACTTATCTTTCTTGCTTTCGCTCTCTCGATCGTCTACTACACGATGAGCCTCAACCGAGTTACCTGCACGGTTTGTATCGAGTATGAGGGCGACGCAGCGTGCAAGACCGCTTCGGGTGCGACCAGGAAAGCAGCGATCAGAACCGCTACGGACAATGCCTGTGCCCAGGTCACATCCGGGATGGGGAACATCATGACATGTAATCAGGCCGAGCCCACCCGGGTTGAATGCGGGGCGGACGGAAACTGAACCGGAAACTTGAGTTCACCAGCAAATCCTGGAATTCCCCGGTCCCGAGAACAGTCAGAAAACGGGCTCTTTCAATTCGTGTTACCGCTCTCTAAACTTCTGATTCCGTAAGTGTTAACATCGGGCCATGGCGCAAAAAAGCGAGATAGAAAAAGGGACGGTCACTAGAAGAACTTTCATCCAGTCAACCGCTTCAACTGTGGCGACAGCCGCCACAATGGTCGGGGCCCCAGCCATCCTTTCTCAGCCCAAACCTAATAAAACAGTTGGTCTTGCCCACATCGGAGTCGGGGTGAGGGGCTACGAACTGATGGAAGAGGCGAAACGGTTTCCGGCATTCCAGTACCGTACAGTCTGCGATCTCTACGACGGATTTCTCCAGCGTGGGGTAGACAGAGCGGCGGGCGGTCCGGATTTGAAAGCAACGAAGCGCTATGAGGAGGTGATCGAGGACAAGGACATAGATGCTGTGATCATTGCCGTTCCGGACCACTGGCATGCTCAGATCGCGCTCGACGCAGTTCAGGCGGGGACACACATTTATCTAGAGAAGCCTTTCACGAACACACTCGATCAAGCCAGAATTCTCGTGGAAGCAGTCCGCCAAAGCGGGATCAGTTTCCAGTTGGGACACAACCTCCGCAGCAGCCCTTCTGTTTGGAAGGCGAGGGAACTGGTTGATGAGGGCAAGCTGGGCGAGTTGGTACATATCCGCGCTCAGCACTACAGGAACAGTCTCGAACCATATCTTCGATGGTACGGCTTTTACAGCAACTACAAGATGCCGGCCGACGCTGACCCTGAACACATCGACTGGGACCGGTTTCAGCAGAATGTCCGGAAGCACGCCTTCCACCCTTACCGCTTTTTCCACTGGCGCTGTTACTGGGATTACACGAATGGGGTAGCCGGGGACCTTCAGAGCCATGCCCTGGATCAGATTAACGCAATCGTTGGTATGGGCATCCCTGAGACTTGTGTCGCGACCGGTGGCCTCTATTACTGGAGAGATGGAAGAGAGACCCCAGACACATGGAACGCTGTTTTCGACTACCCGGAGCGCGGACTCTCGATCAACTACGCTCACGTAGCCATGTCCGATCATTACGGGACTGGAATCCAACTCATGGGCAACGACGCCGCCCTTGATCTCTCTGGAAACGAGGTGAAGCTGTTTGCTGAGCGCGCCTCAACCCGGTACCGAGACAAGGTGACCGAACTCCAAAAAGCGTCTGGATCATTCAACGTCTCTAAGGATCCAGTCGAAACATACCGCCCCGAAGCATCGTTCGAAGAAGCGAGCCATGTCGGCAATTGGTTGCGCGGAATCCAAGAGGGCAAACCCACTCGCAGTAACATCGACACAGCCTGGGAGGAGATCGTCACAGTCATGATGGCCTACGAATCGTTCCGACGTGGCTGCAAGGTTCGCTGGGACCGGGAAAGACAGGAGATCGTCTAATTACTGCCGCCCAACAGGAGGAGTAATCGTAGCAAGGTTGTCTGGAACCCCGTCTGCATTCACCTATCCAGGTTCCAAACTTGGTGCCCTTGGTGTCTTAGTGGTTCGTCCGCGCGCACTTACGGCATTCGGTTAGAATCATCAAACTCAAAATCTATCTCGACCTTCGGTTTGTTCATTTCGATCGGAGTCGGATAGGGGTTGCCGGGAAGATACAAGGACACCGGAGTCCCACTGGGAGGTTCAGTCGCCACGTCGTAGTCGCCGTAGGCCACCACCAAATAGACTGTGCTCGCCGAAATCCCGGACATAGTTACAGTCTCCCCGTTCTTATGCGAGGAACTCCAGGCGATGGGCATGGCCCCGGAATTGATATCGGGGGTATCGAAAGGGTAGAGGTGGACTGCATAGGTTGAATCGACATCACCTGCCCCTGTATATGTCACCTTTGCCTCGAGGGTCTTCGTCGCAGAACTCTGGGCAAGCGAGATTGCCGCCATACCCATAAAGATTGCCAAAAGTACAAAACAGCGTGTTCGAATCATTGCTGAATCTCCTTTCTACGCTCGAGTCTACGCAAAGGCTCGGTGGAATAAACCAAGAATCCCTTCTGCGGTCAGTTACAGCGGATGAAAGGTCTCCTGCGAAGGTTGGTCGGTTGGTCGGGTCTAACCGTCCCTTCTGCAATGACTCCACTAACACTAACTCGCACTTCTCACAAAGTGGCTACCGCGTCATCGGATGCATCCGCGCCTTCGGCGGCCTTTGCTCGAGTCACACAATGTATATGATCCGTGCCGGCTTTAGCCTGACTACGTTGAGAGTTTGCCCGGGCCCTGAAAGGACCCGGCTCCGTATAAGGCACAACGGTCACACGGAGCCCCGGGCGGAAGATGGCCTTCCAGGCCGTCACCCCAAACCAACGTGACAAGCTAGAAGCTTATCTTCCGCCATGCACCCCATTTCGTTGCATACGGAGCCCCGGGATTCCAGACCGGGGGATCTTCACGCGCTTCGCTACGCAACTTTGTGACACATGCGGGTTAAATGCAAAATCGTGGAGCAAAAAGCCGGTTAACAAAAATCACAAAAATACGAAAATAACATATTGACTTGGATAATAACGGACACCTATACTGAGCCTAACGGAAGGGCGTTCCCTACTTGTTCTTCAGGAGGAGTGGATGCGCAAGAATCAGAATCCAGAGCTTCGACGTCGAATTGGTTTGCATCCTCCAGCAGATCCTTCAGTATCCACGGAGTTCACTTCACTTTCTACCCTCATTCGACTGTGCCTGATCTGCCGGTTCTGGCCCCTTTCTGTTGTTGAAACGTTTTCGGAAGCGAACACTGGCCAAACCTCCGCCTGAGGCGTCATCAGGCAGGAAGGAAAGATAAACAGAATCGAGAGTGGCGAGTGATGCCACTTTGGGCGGGGCCACAAATGGAAGAAGCTCTTTCGCGGCTTCAGCAAGCAGATTTACCTACTTCTTTCGCCCCGCGTCAGTCAGTGCCCACCAGAGTCCTATTCAGATGGACGAACCCACAACCAAACATTCAAGCGATGAAAGGAGTACAGCAATGAGGTTCAGAACTTTGTCAGCAGCACTAATGGCAGTGGCTTTCTTATTACTGCTTACCGGAGGGCTGGTTGTCGCCCAGGACAACATGAACGGGTTGCTACGCGGAACGTATGCTTTCAATGAAACACTCGTTTGCGTTCAGGCAAAACCGGGCGCGAATGGGATATTTCCACCGCTCCCGCACTTTGTGGAGGCCGCACCAGGGATCTATCAACTTCTTGTAGAAGGTGAGACTTCCACGATGGCTTATTCTGGCGTCATGCAATTTGACGGCGACGGTTCGATGACCGAGACTGCAGTGACCCTGGGCATAAACCACAATGCCGTATCGGTTGGCGCGTTCCCCGCTATGCCCCAACCCCCCACCACTTGCCAGGGCGACTACACAGTGAAGGCTGATCGAACGATAACAGCCGTTCTCACATGCACTCAGCAAATCCCTGGTGACATACCTCTCACGGCAACTCTCGGTCCGTTCGAGTATCAGGGATATCTAGGCGCCGATCCTAGAACCGTGGTGCTCAGCATCGTCACTCCAAGCCCGGGGACAATAACGGTGGTTGCGGCTGACGACTCGGTTGTGACTGCTTACGAAGGATTATGCGTTTCGACACAGACTCTCGTACGGATCGACAATGATCCAACCTATATCGCTCAATTCGGCAATGGTACAGGAGTCATGTCCGAAGTCACTATCACGAACCCCTCGACGTCCGCGTCTGTGTCGGGAACCCTCCAGTTCGCTGATGACACTGGAGCCCCGATGCCGATTGGCATTGTCGGTGAAACTTCTCCAACAAGTAGCGTGGACTTTTCCATTCCATCTCTGGGCTCAACTATTATTGCGACTGATGGACAGGGGGAGGATCAGGTAGGGTCAGCAACCGCAATATCGGATAGCGATGTTGGAGCGGTGGTCCGTTTTACACTCCCTGGGGTAGGGATAACAGGAGTGGGAGCAAGCGAAGCTCTTACGGGCTTCATTGTTCCCGCGCAGATGCAGACAGGAGGCATCTCGACCGGTCTCGCTATTTTCAATCCTGATGCAGCTCCAGTTTCCGTAAACCTCAGTCTGCGCGATCCAGCAGGCGAGGAATTTGCTACGGCTTCAATAGAGGATCTGCCCAGCCAAGGTCACATCGCACAGTTTGTTCATGAGCTCTTCGACAACGTGCCGGACCCCTTTAAGGGAACGATCGTAGGGCGAGTGAGCGGAGGAAGAGTAGCTGCCATGGCGTTGGAACTCGACGCTGGAGCAGGCGAATTCACCACCCTCCCGGTGACACCTTTGCAGTAGGCATGCTTAG
>JAUWTT010000619.1 GCA_030614585.1 Acidobacteriota bacterium | reverse complement strand
TCCTCTTTCAGTTCGAAGTCTTCTCTGGCCAGTCCCCTAACCGGCTTCCCGTCCTGAGTAACCCGTACTTCGATTTGAACCAGTCGGACTTCGAGTTTGATTATCGGTTCCTGCACTTGCCCCCACAGAGTCAAGGGGAGAATTGCGAATAGCATGCAGCTGCCTGCCCAGAGGACGCCGGGCCGAAGGAAGTGGAAACTTGATGACCGAGCTGCTGATTCTCCGTTGTTCAATACCACAGACCACCTACTGCAATTACCTAATCAGGATGCCGGTTCATTTTACACAGGTGAGCCAAACCTTTCGCTCACCCTGATGAAACCCATACCATCTATCCACTCGACTTTTCATCTGATATAACGATCTTCATTATGCGTATTCTACTGTTAGTACCCCTTGTCGTTCTGTCCTCCTGTGCTCCGGCTTCTGACAATCCGCTCGCGGGTCTGCTCTCCCCGGAAAACCTGGAGAATGCTGAAGTCAACGGTGTCAACATGACCCCTGGAGGCGATGGAACTTCCATGGTGCTCAGATTTTCATCGAGCGAAGCTCCAGGAACCATCGTCATACCGGTTCCAGAAATCGCCCGCGACTGGTCCCAAACGGGTACTTTCACCTTTGAAGCAGCCTCAAATTCCACCATCCGCTATAACCTGACGATTCGGAACGCCGGGGGAGAAACCTTCCGCTATCGGGTGCATCCCTTCGCTGACGTACCCGTAAAGGTGTCGATCCCAGGTCGTTTCCTGACCCACGAGTACATGAATAACCGGCAGTTCAAGGGTTACTGGCTTTCAAACTGGGCTAACCACATCGATCTAACGCAAGTCAAATCGCTGGAGATACAGATGGCACCAAACCAGCAAGTGACACTGCAACTCGGCAATTTCGCTCTGACGAATGAGGAAGTAGATGATGAGATCCTCGCTGACGGACCGATGGTTGACGAATTCGGACAGTGGATCGCCATGGATTGGCCGGGCAAGATCAGCTCTGCCAAAGAGTTGAAAGAAGTCTGGGCCAGAGAGGACGAAGCCCTAGAGGAACCGCAGGACTTTGGGTTCTCTCGTTACGGAGGATGGAAAACTCGCAAGGAAACAGCCACCGGCTTTTTCCACACTGCGGAGATCGACGATCGATGGTGGTTGGTCGATCCGGACGGTTATCTCTTTTACTCAGCCGGTATCGACTGCGTCCGCTATCTCAGTTCCACGCGGGTCGCGGGTCGTGAGAAGCTCTTCGCGGAACTGCCACCGGGTTCCGCCGAAAGAACGGACTTCTACAAGGCCAACGCCACTCTCCGGTACGGCGAGAAGAGTTTCGTAGCTAACTGGAAAGAAAAACAGAGCCGGCGGCTTCAGAGTTGGGGATTCAATACGGTTGCCAACTGGTCCGATCCTGCCACGTGGGAGAACCCGACTGTTCCTTTTGTGGTCAATCTGAACATCGGCAGATCAGGTAAGAACTGGCACCGCTTTCCGGATGTCTACTCCGAAGAGTTCCTCGAAGCGATCGAGGCCGAAGCGGCCGCCCAGTGTGGGAAGTTTCGCGACGAACCGTTTCTGATCGGGTACTTCACCGGCAACGAGGAACGGTGGCCACACCGCCACTTTATCGACCTCATCTTGCAAGATTCGGAACCAACCGCAACTCAACAGTTCATCAAAGACTTTCTCGAGAAGAATGGCGACACTCCTGAGTCGCGCGACAGCCTTACGGAGACGCTGTCCCGACGGTATTTTCAGAGCGTTGTCGACGCCATCAGGAAAGCTGATCCGAATCACCTTATTCTCGGAATCCGTTGGGCTGGTGGACGGGCCTCCGACGCGGTGATGAAAGCCAACGACGTCTTTGACGTGTTCAGTCTCAACTTCTACCGCTTCCAACCTTCATCAGAGCAGATTCAGCACCTGCATGATCTGACTGGACGTCCGATCATGATCGGCGAATTCCACTTTGGAGCGGTGGATCGCGGGTATGCCCCTGCCCTGGTCCTGGTCAAGGACCAGAGGGAACGCGGCGTCGCTTATCAGTTCTACGTGGAACAGGCAGCTGCCATGCCCGCAATCGTGGGGACGCACTACTTCCAGTTTGTCGAACAGCCGGTTACGGGGCGCTTCGACGGCGAGAACTACAACTTCGGCTTCGTCAACCAACTCGACATTCCTTACCCGGAAATGCTGGACTTCGCTCGCGCGACTCACAGCCGTGTCTATGGGATCCACTCAGGTGAACTCGAGCCAACCGAGACGAGAGCCGAAGTGCGTTAGTGAGAGGGAAGGATACATGAGGGCGTGTTTCCGAAATCGGCCCCACGCCCAAATCCGAAGCACCAAGCACCAAATCCCAAACAAGGTCAAGTCAATGAACTCGATCTCTCGACATTCATTGAACTTTTAACCGATTATAGTTCAGCAGGTTAGATGATTCCTGCACCGGAGGTTGGATCTAATTGGGAAGTGGTTCTTGGGATTTGGGAATTGGATTTCGCCGAGCGCAGGTACACGGGCTATACTGGA
The DNA here is from genome assembly GCA_030614585.1 of Acidobacteriota bacterium. Lineage (GTDB taxonomy): Bacteria > Acidobacteriota > UBA6911 > RPQK01 > JAPXNP01 > JAUWTT01. The sequence continues at coordinate 162 of JAUWTT010000619.1, read as the reverse complement.
TTACAGTCCGCCGGTGTAGTGCTGAAGCCAGCGGTCGGGACGTGCGCTCAGGCGGCTTTGGTCAACGCCATCGAGACTAGAACATAATGGACACAGCTTCACTTTTTGGCTTAGTCGGCTTTTTCTTTGGCATTGTCCTCCAGATTTTTCTACTTCTGCTCG
>JAUWTT010000426.1 GCA_030614585.1 Acidobacteriota bacterium | reverse complement strand
TCTTGAAACCCTGCTCAAAGGCAAACTGGAGAGCGCCTTCGCCGACGAGCATGACGTGAGGGGTCTCTTCCATGACTTTTCGCGCCACGCTGACGGGATGTTTTACGTGTTGAAGGAAGGCCACAGATCCGCAGTTTCCGGTCTCATCCTGGATACAGGCATCGAGCGTAACATTGCCGTCGCGATCCGGAAAGCCGCCAAAACCCACCGTGGTAACACTGGGATCCGCTTCGGTGACACGCACGCCTGCTTCAGCGGAATCGACGGCCCTGCCGTTGTTTGCAAGAACTTTCCAGGCGGCTTCATTTGCGGCCTGCCCGTGATCCCACGTCGAAACAACAATGGGCTTCTGAGTCGTTTCGACCTGTCGCCCGGATCCTTTGAGCGAAGATAGACGGCCCAATACCGCTGGTACTCCGGCCGATAACTTCAACAAGTGTCTTCTTAGCATGCCTTATCCTTTTACAGTCAGTTCCTGGGGTGAATTTCTCTGCTTGCCTCGAGCAAGTCGCTCTGGAACCGATTTTCCCCACAACGCAGGTGGCTCGGTTCAAAGGATTCATATCAAACAGCCCTATTTCTCTTAATCCACACCACGAGCGTCCAGCTATTGTAGACATACACCGAGCCAGAAGAAACACCGTGGCTCGCGACGGGTAATGCGATAGAACTCACAAGAGCCCCATAGGACAATGTTTCAGATGGAGTGATTCATCGTCACAGGGTTTATACGTTTGGGTCGAAATGGCTATTCGGACTTCTGACAACGAAAGGCGTATCGTTCGTGCCCGGGTGAGTTAGGACTATGGAATAGTGGGTTGAAGTTGACAGTGCTCTCGGTGACTCCTAACATTCTGAGTTTGGCAAATGAAGAAATGTTCAAGGGGGAACGATGAGGAGCAATATTGTTGCTGGAATTATTTTGGGGGTACTCGCAGTGAGTTGTGCTGAGCAGGAATCCAATCCGTTTTTCAGTGATTTCAATACGCCGTTCGGTGTACCACCTTTTGATCTGATTAAGGCGGATCATTACCTGCCAGGATTTGCGGAAGGCATCGAAGAGCAGAACGAGGAAGTTGCGGCGATTGCATCTAACCCGGAGACTCCTTCTTTCGAGAATACGATCGAGGCTTTGGAGACAAGTGGAGCTTTGTTGAGAAAGGTCCGCCGCGTTTTTTTCAACATGACCTCTGCAAACACGAATGATGCTCTACAGGGGATCGCTAAGGAAGTCGCGCCCATGTTGTCGAAGCACGGGGACGATATTCTTTTGAACCCGGTTCTGTTCAGCCGCGTCGAAGCGGTCTACCAGCAAAAAGACAGGCTGGATCTTGGCCCGGAGCAGAGGACCCTTCTGCTTGAGACATACAAGGACTTTGTGAGGGGTGGAGCCAGACTCGACGAACAGGGAAAAGCAGAACTGCGCAGGATAAATGAAGAGCTCTCAGTTTTGAAGGTCCAGTTCAGTGAGAACGTTTTACAAGAAAACAATGCTTTCGAGCTGGTGATCGAGGATGAAGAGGACCTCGCCGGTCTTCCGGGTGCTGTGATCACGGCGGCTGCCGAAACGGCCGAAGAAAGGGGCCACAAGGGAATATGGGTGTTCACGCTGCACAAACCGAGCATGATCCCCTTTCTTCAGTTCTCTGACCGTCGGGAACTCCGCGAAGAGATCTTCACAGCGTACGTCAATCGGGGAAGCAATGGAAACGCGTTTGACAATAACGTGGCTGCTGCCAGAAGTGCCGTTTTGAGAGCAGAGCGGGCTAAGCTTCTGGGGCACGAAACCTTTGCCGATTACGTGCTCGAGAAGAATATGGCCAGAACACCGCAGGCAGTATACGCCTTGCTGGACCAACTCTGGAAACCATCCCTCGAGATGGCGAAGAAAGAAGCAGAGGTTCTTCAAGCGATGGCCCTCGATGGAGGCAGTGACTCTGCTCTCAAACCCTGGGATTGGTGGTACTACGCGGAGAAGGAGCGCAAGAAGAAATACGATCTTGATGAAGAAGCACTTCGTCCCTATTTCAAGATCGAGAATGTAAGAGACGGGGCGTTTGCAGTGGCCAACCAGCTCTATGGAATCACCTTTGAGGAACGGACTGATCTACCCAAGTACCATGAGGACGTAGTCACGTTTGAAGTCAAAGAGGCAGACGGTTCGCATATCGGTGTTCTTTATCTCGATTACTTCCCGAGAGCCGGCAAAAGAGGTGGCGCGTGGATGGATGCCTTTCGGAAGCAGTCAGGTTCCGGTGGGGAAAGAGTAGCTCCGGTGATCTGTAATGACTGCAACCTCTCGAAGCCCACGGGGGATCGACCCTCGCTTTTGGGCCTTGAAGAGGTACGGACCCTCTTTCACGAATTTGGCCATGCCCTGCACGGACTCCTCTCTGACTGTGAGTACGAGAGCCTTGCGGGCACCGATGTACCTCGTGATTTTGTCGAACTGCCTTCGCAGATCATGGAAAACTGGGCAACGCACCCGGAGGTTTTGAAAACCTACGCGCGCCATTACGAAACGGGGGAAGTCATTCCGCAGGAGTTAATTGACAAGATCGAGGCATCGGGCAAGTTTAACCAGGGGTTTGCCATGGTTGAGTATTTGGCTGCTTCGTATCTTGATATGGACTGGCATACACTGACTGGGAACAGCGAACCCAACGCTGAGGCGTTCGCGAAAGAATCGATGCAGCGAATCGGACTCATTCCGGAGATAGTGGAGCGGTACAGAAGTCCTTATTTCAGCCATATTTTCTCTGGTGGATATGCCTCCGGATACTATAGTTACATCTGGGCTGAGGTTCTGGACGCGGATGCATTCCAAGCTTTCAAAGAAACAAGTCTCTTTGATCGAGAGACAGCAAGTTCCTTTCGAGAGAATATCCTGGCCAGGGGAGGAAGTGAGGACCCGGCCATACTGTACGAGCGTTTCCGTGGGGCAGAGCCACAGATCGATGCCCTCCTGGAGAGAAAGGTCTGAACTAGGGTACGCTCCACTTGTCTAGACCGGATAAGGTCTCTTCGCCCGTAAACCGGAAGCCGGGAGAAGTCTAACCGACCGACCCGGTTGTTGATTCCCTGGCGGCTGTCGACCGAACACATTAAGATAGGTTTGAATTTCGAGTTCTTGACGTAAGTGGTGCGCCTGAAAGGAATGGAGAAAGATGCATAAATTGTGGGTGCGAGGGTTTGTGTTGGGAGCGGTGGTCTCAGTGCCGGCATTGGTTGGCCTGCTGCAGGTGCCGGCGACCCGTGTGATCGCTGCCGAGGAGGAGAAATTACCTGGCTACACGGATACCCCCTATCTCCCTGATGGGAAGTGGCGCGTACACGACTCCGGGAGGCCTTATCCTGCGGTTGTGACACCAGGGACTTCGAGTACGCAGGAAGCACCTGGCCTTCCTCCTTCAGATGCCTTGGTGCTGTTTGACGGTAGAGATCTGTCGCACTGGCTGACAAAGGACCAGGATGGAGCGCTCAGTCCTGCGAAATGGAAAGTTGAGAACGGATACATTCAGGTAGCCCCTAAAACCGGAGGACTCGTCTCGAAGGAGACGTTCGGAGACTGCCAGATCCACATCGAGTGGGCCTCTCCAACTAAGATTGAGGGTAAAGGCCAGGGGCGTGGCAATAGCGGAGTGCTGGTAATGGGAAAGTATGAGATTCAGGTGCTGGACTCCTATCAGAATCCGACCTACTCGGATGGTCATGCTTCAGCCATGTATGGGCAGTATCCACCTCTCGTGAATGCGCTGCGAAAGACAGGCGAATGGCAGGTGTACGATATCGTCTTCGAGGCACCAAGGTTTGAAGGGGACAAACTCTTGAAACCGGCTTATGTCACGTTATTCGTCAACGGTGTTGTCGTACACAACCGCCAGGCATCCTTGGGACCCGTTAGGTGGAGGGATTTGGCGAAATATGAGCCGCACGAAGCGGAGGGCCCCATCCTCCTACAAGACCATGGGAATCCCGTCCGATTTCGGAACATCTGGGTCCGGCGGCTGAGCAATTATCCTGGAGAGTGAATGAACCACCAGGGGTGAATACGGCCAGGGCGGAAAAGCACAAGAAGGCCCCCGTTGGACTACAGCCGAGATGCGTAGGCTCTTCCTTGTTTATTCCGACGTGACGATGTCCACGTTTCAGGTGGATGTCGGAAACGGTGGACAAGATCCCCCACGTCCGCAACTACAGTTGCCTGCGCCATCGGTCTCGCTGTACCAATAGTGGCAGACCAAACACAAACTCCCTTATTTTCAGGTGCGTAGAGACTAAGAGCGTTCCTGTCCCCCTATTCTTGCGCATAGCGGTTGATTCACCTATTGAAAAGTAGTCTATAGTGAATTATACTCTTGACGAATTAATGATAATCACTTGAATGGAGGATTCAGTGCCAGGCAGGCGAGGTAGAGGCGGTGGTCGCCGCAGAAGAG